>JBEBIK010000314.1:0-2914 GCA_040080445.1 Pseudobdellovibrio sp. | reverse complement strand
TCTTATAACAGTTTTACTCGTTATATTAATTATTTTTCTTATTCAAAGAATTTAGTTAATTTAGGAGCTTAAAAAATGAAGTGTTTAGTTTTAGGTTTTGCTCTATTTTTAGCTTCTTGCGCTTCTACAACGAAGCAAACTGATTATCTATTTAGTACGAAAACAGAATTAATCGATTCAGTTTATAATAAAGCTCCTTTTATTAACCAAGAAGCCGGCCATTGTGGTCCGGCTACTTTGACCATGGCTATACAGTCCACTGGGCAAGTGGCCAACTTACAACAAATAACCGAACAAGTTTACAGCCCAAACGCTAAAGGCAGCCTGCAATCAGATATGATTTCTTCGGCGCGAAGGCAAGGTATGTTAGCAATTCCTCTTAATGGATTAATGTCTCTTTTAAAAGAAATAGAAGCGGGCAATAGTGTAATTGTTTTTGAAAACTTAGGCATAAAATGGATTCCTACATATCATTACGCATTAGCAACAGGTTACGATTTATCTAAAAAAATTCTGATTATGCACTCGGGTCCTACCCCAAATGAAAAAATAGATATTGGCAAATTTGAACTTTATTGGAAACAAACAGAATACTGGGGTTTGGTCGTTTTAAAGCCAGATCAACTATCTGCAACAGGAGAAGAAGTAGCTCATCTACACGCGGCAGCTGCACTCGAACAAATTGGTAAACTCGAAGAAGCTAAAACTAGCTTCATAACTATTCTAAAAAAGTGGCCTAGGAGCTTGATAGCACACATTGGTTTAGGAAATGTATTTTTTAATCTAAAAGAGTATGCAAAATCTGTAATTTACTTAGAGATGGCCGTAAAACTCTACCCTGAATCAAAAGAAGCTTTACACAATTTGCATATTGCACAAAATGCTGCGAATTCTAAAAGTAAAAACTACTAACATTAAAAAAGCAGATCCGCGTGACTGCGGACCTGCCCCAGAACGGCAACAAACGTATAAAATTTAATTTGTCGTTCTGCCAAAATTTCGAAAAACTATTTATGTAATTTAAGTAATTCGTCTTCAATTTTAACCAGTTTATTATAGATACCTAGACACAAAAGCGTAGGAGCCCAAAGCCCAACAAAGTTACCTAAATTTTTTCTGTTAGTTGAGGTCAGCGCTGCCGAAGCCGCAATACTGACTAAAGCTGCTCCTAAAAATACCAAATTAGGGATTTTTTTAGTTTGCTCTTCAATAATCTCATTTGGAATTTCAGTTTTATACTGCGACGATAGTTTTTTGTCTTTCTGAGTGATCGTTTCTGGATTCATAAACTGAGCCTTCATATTATCTGTTGTTGATTTAATAGTAGGCGTGTACTTAGCGTTCATTAAACTTTCCATATTCCTCCTTTATTGTCGAAATTAATT
Organism: Pseudobdellovibrio sp.; assembly: GCA_040080445.1. GTDB lineage: Bacteria > Bdellovibrionota > Bdellovibrionia > Bdellovibrionales > Bdellovibrionaceae > Pseudobdellovibrio. The sequence goes on along the minus strand of JBEBIK010000314.1, from coordinate 1,529 downwards.
TCAACTTTATAAAGGCTTTTAAAAGCAATACTACGGCCAAGTTCAAAGCTAATACTGTTGGAGCAGATGTAATTATGCCCCAGGCATCGGCTATCTTGGGACTTGTTTCAAAATCACTTATATGAAAATTTGGTGGCTTAGCAACTTGTGTTGCTCGTTTAGCGCGTGACCATTTCTAAAAATTTATCCATAGATTTCCAGTAAAGTGAAAATTCGGCTAAATTATTGTGTCCTGCAGTTTCAATCGTTACAAATTCTAACTTTGGATACTCTTGGGCCAGTTGTTGTGACTGATTATAGGGAATAACTTCATCGCTAGTGCCATGAAGAATAATTATCGGCGTTTTTAGATCTTTCAAAGAAACTAAATTATCAAGATTATAGTTAACAATAAATTCAGGAATAATAGGAATGTAAATACGCGCCATTTTTTTAATACTGACATAGGGCGTTTCAAGAACAAGGCCTTGTACCAAATTTTTGGAAGCAATATAGGACGCAATTCCGCTACCTAAACTTCGTCCGTAAATAATTATTGGTAACTTATCGTTAGTTGTAACTTTAAAAAAATCAAAAGCTGCTTGCGCGCTATCTAATAACTGCGCTTCACTTTTAGCTACTCCCCCGCTTGATTTACCATAGCCTGGGTAATCAATAATTAATATTTCACTATTGTACTTTTGAGCCAGTTCTTCTGCTACAAAACCCCAGCTATCGAGAGCCTGACCATTGCCGTGAAAGTATAAAATGCGCGACTTTGCTGCTGTAGGTTTAAAAAGAAGTGCGCTAATGCTTTGGTTGTTGCCGTAAGTAATCGTTTTTTCTTCAAAAGGACCATTAAATTTAAATTTGTGGTTTGCATCTAGTACCGTGGGGTAAAAAAGAAGCTTATACTGAAATAAATAAAGCCCGACATAAATCGACAAAATTAAAAATGCGAAAATACTAATAAAAATAAAACTTTTTTGTGATAGCATAAGAGCTTAATTAAAACTCAAAAAAGGGCGCTTCACAATGTTTAAACAGCTGTTCACACTTATATTTGGAATTACAATTTTATGTTCTTCTCAAAACAGTTATTCTGAAGAAAAAAAGAGTTGGCTCAGAGAAAAAATTAAAGAACGTATTACCAAAAAACTGCAAGAAAAACAAGCTCCAGAGGCAAGCAGCGATGTGAGTTCAAAAATTACCAAATCTGGCAACTACACTTTTAAAATCACTCATAATGACCTTGCAAGATTTTACATTCTTCACGTTCCAGAAAATTACAAAGCCTCAAATTCAACTGCTTTAATTTTTGCTTTGCATGGAGGTGGTGGCGATATGAACATACAAGCCACTGAGGAGTATTATAAATTTATCTCAAAATCTGATAAAGAAGGTTTTATTGTAGCCTTTCCAAATGGCTCTAGTAAATTTCAATCAGGAAATTTAGCAACATGGAATGCAGGCAAATGTTGTGGCGAAGTACGCGATAAAAAAATTGATGATGTGGGCTTCATCAAAGAAATTATTAAAAACACTTCTCA
>JBEBIK010000023.1:0-12580 GCA_040080445.1 Pseudobdellovibrio sp. | reverse complement strand
TCGATAGCTGCGCCGCCGTCAAAATGTTTTACTTCGGCTATTAAGCAAAGAAAGGTGTTTGATCCTAAGTCGAGAGCCGCAACTTTCATACTATTGTTGATCCAGTTTTTTCTTTAAAATTTGATTTACTAAATCTGGATTAGCTTGGCCCTTAGAAGCTTTCATCGCAGCCCCGACAAAAAATCCAAATACTTTGGTTTTTCCTGAGCGATATTCTTCAACTTGTGAAGGGTTGGTTGCGAGCACGTCATCGATCATTTTTTCGATAACACTGGTGTCGCTTACTTGTGAAAGCGATTTTTCTTTAATAATGAGGTCGGCGGTTTTCTGAGTTGACCACATTTCTGTAAATACTGTTTTAGCAATTTTACCAGAAATGCTGCCGCTGTCGATGAGCTTGATTAGCTTTGCAAGCTCTTCGGGCTTAATAGGCGAGTTAGTAATTTCAACTTTATTGCTATTTAATTCACGAATTAAATCTGAGGTAATCCAGTTAGCCGAAAGTTTTGCATTACCGCTTAACTCGCTTACAACTTCAAAGTAGTCGGCCAATTCTTTTTCGCTCGTTAAAATAGCGGAATCATATTCAGATAATCCTAAACTGCTCTGAAAGCGTGTGGCTTTAGCAAAGGGCAACTCTGGTAATTTTTTACGGATTTCTTCTACATGTTCTTCGTTAATTAAAATAGGCAACAAGTCTGGATCTGGAAAGTATCGATAGTCTTGAGCATCTTCTTTTGTGCGCATTGCGAATGTACGGTTTTTGTCTGGATCATAAAGACGGGTTTCTTGAATAATTTTTTTGCCAGCTTCAATTTCGTCAATTTGACGATCGATTTCGTATTCAACGGCTTTTTCTATGAAGCGAAATGAATTTAAGTTTTTAAGCTCTACCTTAGTTCCTAAAGTTTTAACTCCAACTTTTCTCACAGACACATTGCAGTCACATCTTAAAGAGCCTTCTTCAAGATTTCCGTCGCATACGCCTAAATAAAGTACGATCTGACGAATAGTGCGTCCGTACTCAGCGGCCTCTTGTGGGCTACTCATGTCGGGCCCAGAAACGATTTCAAGAAGCGGCACGCCTGCGCGATTGTAATTTACCAACGTATAATCACCAAAGTGAGTTGATTTGCCAGCATCTTCTTCCATATGTGCGCGTGTAATACTAATTTTTTTAGGAACTTTATCTACTACTATAGTTACTTCGCCATGCTCACAAATAGGTTTGTCGTACTGAGAAATTTGATAACCTTTAGGAAGATCTGGATAAAAATAATTTTTGCGTGCAAATACAGATTTGTTGCGAATTTTACAACCCAGCGCAAGACCCGCTTTAATGGAATACTCAATGGCCAATTTATTTAAAACGGGTAGCGTGCCTGGCATGCCAACACTCACTGGTGTTGTGTTTTCGTTATCTGCGGCGTCAAACTTAGTTGGGTCGGTGGAAAATATTTTTGATTTTGTTTTAAGCTGCACATGTACTTCAATACCAATGACTGCTTCGTAGCCACGGTAAATGTTTTTATTTTCTAGATTAGAAGACATTGGGGGTTCTTCCTTTTGTTTCAGAAATGCTTTCGAGTGCAAAGGCAATATTCAATATTTTTTGCTCTTCAAAGTGAGCGCCCGTTAACTGCACTCCAATTGGTAAGCCGTCAGAAGAAAAACCAAAAGGAACACTCATGCCAGGAAGGCCCGCTAAATTTGTCGAAGTTGTAAAGATATCATTCAAATACATTTTTAGTGGATCTGTTGATCTTTCACCTACTTTAAAAGCTGGCGAAGTAGTTACTGGGCTTAAAAGAGCATCACAATTTTTAAAAACATCTAAGTACTGCTGGCGTAGCAGTCGTCTCACTTGGCAGGCTTTATTGTAATACGCATCGTAGTAACCCGAAGATAAACAATAAGTTCCTAGCATAATTCGTCTTTTAACTTCTTTACCAAAACCTTCGCCACGAGTTTGCGAGTAAAAGTCTTCGAGAGACATTGAGGCTAAATCATTAAATTCAGCACGATGACCATATTTAACTCCGTCGTAGCGGGCTAAGTTTGATGACGCCTCGCTGGCTGCAATTAGGTAGTACATCGGCACTGCAAACTCAGTTAACGGAATAGAAACTTCAACAATTTCGGCACCAGCTTTTTTAAGCTCTTCTATGGCTAAGTTATAAGTTTTAGTAATGTCTGGGTGTAATTCACCTTTTTGATACTCTTTAACTAAGCCAATTTTCATGCCCTTAACATTTGTAGATAAATTTTTAGAAAACTCTGGAACTTTTTTAGTTGAGCTTGTTGAGTCGTTTTCGTCTTGGCCACAAATTACTTCAAGCGTAAGAGCTGCATCTTCTACTGAAGACACAATAGGTCCTGCCTGATCTAGAGAAGAGGCGTAGGCAATAATCCCATAGCGACTTACTCTGCCGTAAGTAGGCTTGATTCCGACCACGCCGCAAAAACTTGCTGGCTGACGAATAGATCCGCCCGTATCAGTTCCAATTGTACCCATTGCCATGCGTGAAGCTTGTGCTGATGCAGAGCCGCCGCTTGATCCACCTGGAACATAGGCTGTATTCCATGGGTTATAACATTTTCCAAAATAAGAAGTTTCGTTACTTGAGCCCATTGCAAATTCATCAAGATTTAATTTGCCGAGAATGATGGCGCCCGATTTTTTTAAACGAGCTACGACAGTTGAGTCGTAGGGCGGAATGAAGTTATGTAATATTTTTGAAGCAGCTGTCGTTCTTAAGTTTTTAGTGCAAAGCAAATCTTTAATGCCGAAGGCAACTCCAGCCAATGGGCCCACGTTTTCGTTTTTGTTGATTTTGACATCTAGAGCCGCCGCCTCATTTAACGCAGCTTCATTCATAGCAATATAGGCATTTAATTTAGGATTTAATTGCTCTACGCGATTTAAAAAAAATTTTGTAACTTCTGTAGCTGAAATTTTTTTTGTTTTAACGGCTTCACTAACTTGTTTAAAACTGGCTTGAGTTAAATCCATAAAATCCTTTATACAACTGGAGGAACTTTAAATAGGTTGCCGGCTTTTTCAGGAGCATTTTGTAACATTTCTTCTGTCGTGTTTTCTTGTTTTACATTGTCTTCGCGAGCAAAGAACTCAATATCGACAGGCGTGACTAAGGGTTCAATATTAGTTGTATCTAAAGCTGAGATTTGTTGAAAATGCGTTAAAACTTTTGTTAATTGTTCGCCGTATTCGACCGCGTCTTCGGCGTTGACTTTTAATCGAGCAAGTTTCGCAATATGTTCTATGGTTTTTTGGTCTATAATCATTTAAATCTCCAAAAGCTGCGCCTGTTACCATAGCAAATCAACTAGCCGTTTTACAAGTCTTAAGGTAAATAATAAGTATGTCGCAAAAACGCTATAACGAACTTAAAAAACTTATTCATCACCATGATGAACTTTACCACACTAAGGACAAGCCTGAAATTAGTGATTATGAATATGATCAGCTTTTTAATGAACTTTTAGCTTTAGAAAAAGCAAACCCTAATTTAGACCTTTCAGATTCTCCCACTCAGAGAGTGGGTGGAGATGCTATTGCGCAGTTTCAAAAAGTAGCCCACAGAAAACCCATGCTTTCTTTGGCTAATAGCTACTCAACTGAAGATATTCTTGAGTTTGATTTGCGCGTAAAGAAATTTTTACGTAACGATTCTCCTGTTGAATATTTTGCCGAACTTAAACTCGACGGCTTATCTATGGAGCTTGTTTACGAAGATGGCATTTTAGTCCGCGCCTTAACACGGGGTGATGGTACTGTGGGCGAAGATGTTACCCACAATGTTAAAACAATAAAAACTATTCCTCTTAAATTAAAAACAAAGAAACCACCAAAACTTTTAGAAGTTCGTGGAGAAGTTTTAATTTTTAAAAAAGATTTTCTAGAAATGAATGCAGCTTACGAAGAGCAAGGCGAAGACACTTTTGCAAACCCTCGTAATGCGGCTGCGGGAACAGTTCGACAATTGGACCCAAAAATTGCAGCTTCAAGGCCCTTAAAGTTTATGGCTTATGCGCTTGGTGATTTTGAGGGAATTAGCTTTTCTTCACAGCAAGACATAAGTAAATCTTTTAAAGAATTAGGTTTGCCAACTTTAGAAGATGAATTCACTACCTGCAGTGCCGAACCTCAAGACTTAGTTAATTATTATTTAAATATTGATAAACGCAGAGCTAAATTAGATTTTGATATTGATGGAATTGTAATAAAGGTTAATTCTTTAGCTCAACAAGAAGATCTTGGTTTGGTGGCGCGCAGCCCACGCTGGGCAACTGCCGCAAAATTTAAACCTGAACAAGCTGAAACCATAATTGAAAATATTGTTGTTCAGGTGGGCCGCACAGGCGCTTTGACTCCTGTAGCGATTATGACTCCAGTAAAAGTAGGTGGCGTTACAATCACAAATGCTACTTTACATAACCAAGATGAGATTGATCGCAAAGATGTGCGCATCGGCGATAGCGTTTTTATTCAAAGAGCGGGAGATGTAATACCCGAAGTTGTTGCAGTTAATATTGATAAGCGATCAAAAAAATCAGTTCCTTTTAAAATTTCTCATGAGTGCCCGAGCTGCGGCGAAACCGCCAAAAAAGAAGAGGGCGAAGCCGTACTTCGCTGTGTAAACCCATTTTGTAAATCAATTGTTAAAGAATCTATAAAACATTTTGTTTCTAGGCGTGCCATGAATATGGAAAAGGTCGGAGACAAGCTAGCTGAAACTCTTATTGATAATAATATAATCGAATCTTTTTCGGGATTATATAAACTTAAAAAAGATGTGCTTTTGGGTTTAGAGCGCCAAGGCGAAAAGTCAGTTGATAACATTTTAAAGAGTATAGAGGCGAGCCGCAAAACAACTTTTGCGAAATTTATTTACTCTTTAGGTATTCGTTTTGTTGGCGAACAAACTGCAAAACTTTTGGCGGATCATTTTTTAACTGTGGATAATTTTTTAAAAACAACCGCTCAAGAACTTGAGACTATTCCTGAAATTGGTCCCACGGTTTCTATTTCTATTTTGAATGCCATTCAAAATAAAGCTTTTGTTAAAGAAGTAAAAGAGCTTACAAAATTTGTTGAATTTGAGAAATCAAAACGAAATACAGAGGGTGTATTATCAGGCAAAAGCTTTTTGGTTACTGGAACTCTCTCAGTTAAGCGTGACGAGGCCCATGAAATTATTGAAAAAAATGGTGGAAAACTTTTGTCAGGTGTTTCTTCTAAATTAAGTTATCTTATTGTGGGCGATGACCCTGGTTCAAAAGTAGAAAAAGCTCAATCCCTAGAAGTTAAAGTTATTTCTTGGGATGAGCTCTTAAAAATGCTCTAAAAATTATTAATTTTTATGCTTAAATGTGGTCGATGATAATATCGCGAGCCATAACAGTCTTGCGGCCGTCAGCTTTTGCAGCTTCCATACCTTTTGCGCATAAACGTTCAATAGCTTTTGAAAGCATATCGATTGTTTCTGCAGACGTGTTCATTTCGCCTTTTTCTTTTATGTATTTTTTTACTTTGCTTGTTACTACTAATACTTCAGCCATGGTGTCTCCAATCCTTAAGATGACATTTAAAAGCGTTACATACGAGATGGTGCATTGACAAATAAACCCTCGTTTTTGATGCTTCGCATTACGAAGCATCGTGCATTTACACTACTTTTTAGGAACTTTTGATTCGTCTACAGTAACTTCGATTTCAACGCGGCGGTTTTGTTTGCGGCCAGTCGCAGTTTTATTATCGCCAACTGGACTAGCTGGACCCATTCCTGAAGTAGAAACTACAGCAACTGGAATCCCATTATTAACTAGCTGAGATTTTACAGCTTCAGCTCTTTTTTGTGAAAGTTCTTCGTTAACTTTAGCAGTTCCTGTGCTGTCAGTATAACCCTTAATAGTTAAAACATTTTCAGGATATTTTTTCATGATCGTAGCCATTTCAGTTAAGTTGGCCTTAGCCTCATCTTTTAAATCAGCCTTTCCAGTTTCAAATAAAATATCGCTTTTTAATTTAGTTACTAAGCCTTGCTCTGTTCTTTTTGTTTCTGCAATTTTTGCTAATTCTTTAGCTTGATTGTCCATTCTTTTTCCAACAACCCCGCCGATGCCCGCGCCTAAAACAGCACCGATAGCAGCTCCACCGCCTGCATTACCTTGCTGATTGCCAATCATTGCTCCAATAGCTGCTCCTGCAGCGGCTCCAATGCCTGCGCCCTTCATGGTGTTTTTATTTTCGTCTGTTGCGCAGCCTGTAAGTAAAAATAGTGCTGAAACAAATACTACTGTGATTTTTTTCATTTGAAAGTCTCCTTATTAAGAAGCTTAAATTACATTATTTACACAAGATTACAAATTTAAAAATCGATATTTATTTTATTTAGTACTTAAATACTGCTTGAGCTCGGCTCTACGAATGCTTGGATCTTGCGTACTTGGCGTAATCCATACGTAGTGATTTCTTTCGTAAGTTACTGTGCACTCAACATCTGTAAACGCTGGCGACCATGTTCCTGAGTTTAGGTGCTCTACGTGTCCATAGTATTCATGCCTAGGTATATGTGTATGCCCGTAAACAATTCTCTTAACGCCAGTTATTTCAGCTTGGCGCGATAATAGAATTTCGCTGGGTTCTTTATATTCTGAAACTAACGAAGTAACCGAACGAGCATAAAAAAGAAAGAATGGAATAAATAGTGCAAAAGGTAAAAACACCCAAAAAAGTGATATTTGCATATAATCATTCATCATTGATACGGTGTTGTACATTACTAAAAACGTAAAAAGAATTAAAAATAAACGATCAAGCCAAAGCTCCTTGGCAATTAAAATTGGATTATTCGTGGCAGGCACAACAAATAACTCTTGAAGTTGTCGCACCATTGAAGGCGTGGCTTGCGAATATATAGCTGCATTGTTAACTCGAACTTCTTGGCTAATATTGCCTTTAAAGGGGGTGGCAAATCGATCAATCGTAACATGCCAAAGCGTGGCCACAGAGCCCCATAGCCATGTCCAAATTATTAGTGGCTGGGCTGTAATTAGATACTTAAGAAAAAAATTTACATATTCTGGAACTGACATAATATAATTTTTTTCAACGTGAGGATTAAAGAGTCCTAAGCCATTCATCATATACCGACAGGCTACGTTTCCGAATGGAAGTCTCACAGACAATTCATTGTAGTCCAGCAAGAATGGGTTAAGCGGATTTTCACAAATACAGTAGGGGTCTTGCTGATGGCCGTGCTCAATTAGCGTATCTTTGTTGCTAATATAAAACCAACTCGTAAAAACCAAGTTGTTTTTTTTGTCTTCTGCTAGATTAAAAACATCGCGAATGTAGCTTTGAACTTCTGGAAAATGCAATTCAACATCATGGTTTCCGGGAATAATAATTACCTTGTGCCCGTTATTCATAAAATTTCTAAGGCTGTCAGTAAAAAGTTTATGTTCTTCAAGAATAATTTTGATTTTAAACAAAGACTTTTCTTGGCGCGGGAATAGGCCACGTCGCGTCTCTAGCCAGTTAATTTTATAAACTGGTTTTTCTGGCAAACTCATTACGCTATCAAAATCAAAAATATCGCCATTTAAAACCAATTCAACTTCGTTGCCCGCAGCTTCGGCCTGAATATGGTCTAAAAAACGTGATAATGGGTCATCAATATAAAACTCTTTGGTTTTAAATTTTTTCCAAAGCGGATGGCGAGACTTAACTTTATGCCGCGGTGGTTCCGGGTCAGTCAGATGTAAATCGCTAATTATTGCAGTATAAACTAAACTCACAATGACATTGTTTCATAACTTTGGTTAAAATCAAAGTTATGAATAGCTCTTACATTAAAAATTTAAAGACGCCGATCGCGGTAATCGGTCTAGGAAAAAGCGGAATCTCTGCTCTAAATCTTTTAAAAGAATTCGGTTTTAATAACGAAGAGTTAATAACATACGACGAAAAAGATGTTTCGGCTAAATGTCACAAACCAGAGCAGGTTTTACAATTAAGTCCTAAAACTATTATTGTATCTCCGGGCGTACCACTTAAAGTTGATTGGATTAAAAATTTAATTTCGAGCGGAGCCCATTTAACTTCTGAAATAACCCTAGCCGCGAGCTTATTAACTGACGAAAAAATTATTGGCGTTACGGGTAGCGTAGGAAAGAGCACTGTCGTTTCTGTGCTTGGTGCCGGCGCACGTGCAATTGATGAAAATGCTTTTGTAGGTGGCAACTTAGGAATTCCTTTTTGTAACTATGCTCTCGACTTGGTTAGAGGAAAAACTAAAGCTGCGTGGGTCATTTTAGAGCTTTCTAGTTATCAGTTAGAAAATTGCAATCAGCTCTTGTTAGATTTTTCGATTATTACGTTTTTAGCTCCAAACCACCTCGAAAGATATGTCGATCTTGAAGAGTACTACCAAACTAAACTTCGCATAACAGCTATTACTAATACTTTATGTATCTTCAACCAAACATCGCCCGATTGTGTGCGCTATTCGCCGCAGTCAAAGTGTCCGCATATTCTTATTAATGCAAAAAATTTTTCTCACACAGAACTTCTTCCACAAGTTTATTTGATAGGTCCACACAATAAAGATAACTTTGCCGTCGCCGCAGAGACCGCTCATCTTTGTGGCTGGCCTGAAAAAAGTTTTAGCGAAATGACTCATTACCGTGGCTTGGCTCACCGACTCGAGTTTGTAGCAACGCTCAATGGTGTTACCTACGTTAATGACAGTAAGGCAACGGCTATGGATTCTGTGCTTGTAGCAACGAGCGGATGTTTAGAAAATATTTCTAAAGAAAACAAAGTTTATTTGCTTCTGGGCGGTAAAGATAAAAATTTACCGTGGGAACAGCTTCAAGCTTTATCTTTAGACGAAAAAATAATTCCAGTTTTCTTTGGCGCCTGTGGTCCGCTTGCAAAACAAAAAAGTGCTCTCAGTGGTGAGTATTTTGAAAAGCTAGGATCAGCAATTAATTACTGTCAAAAAAGGGCACAAATCGGTGATGTCGTGCTTTTAAGCCCTGGCGGTACGAGCTTAGATGAGTTTAAAAACTTTGAAGAGCGTGGAGATTTTTTTAAAACATTAGTCTTAAGCAGCGTTGAGGCTTAGATTTCTAGTCAGCTAAGAAGTGTGAAACTGAAATCTGCTGATTGACCACATTTACAACTTGTGAATAAATTTTATCTAGGCTTTTTTCTTGTAAAATAACTTCTCGCGCGCCTACCGGTACATTATACAAAATAAAGCCTCCACCTTGAGTGGGCGCTGAAGTTAATTGTCCATAGTGGTCAAAATAAACAATATTATTTTTATCGTATGAGTCCGTCGCCAAATAAGCATCGTAAACTAAATCCGTCGTAAAGCCGATAATAATTCCCGTATTTGCGAGTTCTGGTATTGCTTTCGCATTTTTAATGGCCGCAAGCCAGCTTTGTTGAATAAGTGGAATGTGCACATACTCTTGACGTGCGTTTTGTACATTGCGAATCGGTAAGTATTTTCTATCGTTAGTTCTAACTACAAATTCAGCCACACCAAGCTCAGTTAATGTTTTAATTACGGCTGTGCCGCCGTCGGTTTCAACAGCTTCTTCTGATTCGGCAAAAACAACGTCTGCTGTAACAGGTTCAGAAGTAAATGCATCAAAGCTGCGAATTACTTTTGTACGCGGTATGCTTACAGAGTTTATATTTTGAAACGCAATTGCATCTTCTTCGGCTATAAACATTTGGCTTCCGAAAACAATATCAAGCTTTGTAGCCACAATTGTGTAGGCCGCAGGCTCAACACCAATAAACATAAAGTAGCCGTTTTCAGATGTGCCTTGGAGCGCAAAGCTCGGGATCATAAATTGATCAAAATAAATTGCTGTTACGCCAGGTACAGACTCAATTTGAACTTGTGCATCTGCAATTGATTTTCCATTTGATAGTACTCTTCCAATAATAACCGGAATATTTTTATCTTTAAATTCTATCTTTTGTGCATCTGAAATATACTGAGTAACCCCAGCTAACCACTTGCTTGTAAACACCGGAGTTTCGGTTTTTTCACCCGTGTGTCTAATGCTCGTTATATTTTTATAAATTCGACTAGGATCAAAAATGCGGCTAATTGTTGAAGAGTAGCGAGAAACATTAGAAAACACATCAGAAGCTTTACTTAAAGTTGTTTGATTATCAAATAATGAAACCGAAATACTTGATGATGTGACTGCATTTGATTTTGCTGTAGTTGTTTTAGATGCAAAAGACGATGCGCCAGTTTTGCTCGCCACATCGCGCTTTGGATCTGCTAGATTAGCAGCAATAGTTTCTGGATTACCAACTCGTATAAATGGCCCCTCAAAATAATTACCTCGGCTTTGTAAGTTAATTAATTTTTGACGATCTTCTCCGATTAAAAAACCTGTTCGGTCTTTGATTTGTGCAATTAAATACCCTTGCGGAGATTCAATATCAATCGAGTAGGCACCAGCTGTTAAATCAATTCGCCCCAATTCGCGCACTTGGCCTTCTTCAACACGCTTAAGCTCAATGTAGTGGTCAACAATTCCTACTCCGTCTTTTAATTCGAACTTGCCTTTTATAGTTGCCCATTTTTTTGAAGGCGAGAGTGCCGGAACTTCGCTTGCTTGTTCAGATAATGGTGTTGCGACGGGTTGGCTCACAAAGACTTTTTCGTATGCAAGATTTTGGGTGTCTTCGTTAATTGCTTTATTAATAACATTCGAAGCTGTTAGGTATGTGGCTTCAAGTTGGGCAAGTGCTTCTTTTCTACTAAAGGTCATCGCAGCTAATTCAATTTTTTCTGTGGCTTGTGGTAAACTTAAATTACTTAAAAAAGTTGTTCTCGTGTTTGTGATTTCATTTTCAACTGCTGCTGGTGATCGAAGCTGAAGATTTTGAGTTTGTTGATAAACATAATATGCAGGAGTTTTGCGGTCTTGAGTAATCACGAGTGGACGATGAATAGCTACAACTCGAGATTGCTCAGTTTTTGAGGTGAATAAAAATACTGAAGACACTACCATAGATAGTGCTAATAAATATGTCGTCAACTAAGCTCCTGACTACTCAAATAGGATACTTAGAAAGGGTTCTCTTCGTCAAATGAACTGGTTTCGTCGCGACTTTGGTTAAGCATCTCGCGGATAGCAATAGCGCGCTTACGACCCAGACTTTCATCTAGGCCAATTTCGTAAAACTTTTTGCTGTAAGGATCGCGCTGTTCGACATGAACCTCGATAGACACTCTGTAGGGTCTGCGAGATCCTAAAATTGCAACTTTTGTGTAAAGTCTCTCGCGGGTTTTGGTTGTTATTTCGATCCCTTTAAGAGTTTTGTCATGATAGTACGACAAAATAACTCGACCATTTTCGCTCACGCTGCGCACTTGGCCTAGAGCTGCAGTAACCGCTATTCGGTGCTGTTTAACCGAATAATTTGATTCTTCAATCATAAAGCCTGTGGTTTGGCAGCCCACAAAGAACAAAAATACTGAAATAATTAAGGCACTTTTTTTAAACACTTAGTTTTCCTATTTACTTTGTGATTTGTTCCAGTCGCTTAAAAACATTTCGATACCTTTAGTTGTTAATGGATGTCCTGTCATGCCTTGCATAACTTTATATGGAATTGTTGCGATGTCGGCACCCATCATAGCCGCTTGCTGTAAGTGCATTGGACTTCGAACAGAGGCCACTAGTACTTCTGTTGTGAAGTCATAATTTCTATAAACTTGAATAACTTCGTTAACCATCATCATGCCATCAGTTCCAATATCATCTAAACGGCCCACGAATGGCGACACCATGCTGGCTCCTGCTTTGGCTGCCAAAAGGGCCTGCATGACTGAAAATACTAACGTTACGTTAGTTTTAATTCCTTGAGACGTTAACTTTTTTACTGCAATCATGCCGTCTTCACACATTGGAATTTTAACAACAACATTGTCGGCCCATTTTGCTAGAGCCACGCCTTCTTTAACCATTTCATCTGCTTTAAGAGAAATAACTTCTGCAGAAACCGGTCCTGTCGTTAATGTACAAATTTCTTTGATTACTTCTTCAAACGAGCGGCCCGATTTTGCAATGAGTGATGGATTTGTTGTTACACCATCAACCCAACCTCTTTCATTAGCTGCTTTAATTTCGTTTACATCTGCCGAATCGATAAAAAATTTCATATTAACTCCTGTTATTTTTTTAAAAACATATCATCCATTGAATAAAGACCACTTTTTTGACTTACGAGCCAATCGCTAGCTAGCAATGCCCCTTCAGCAAAAACAGTTCTATTCAAAGCTTGGTGTTGCATCGTAATCATTTCGTTTGAAGAGGCTGCAGACAATGTGTGAACCCCAAAAACCCCACCAATGCGAAGCCCTTGTTGTAGTTGTACCTTTTTATTTATGATTTTTTCTAAATCTTTATGTAAAGTTTTAGCCGTACCGCTTGGATTATCTTTTTTTTGCGTATGGTGAATTTCTTCAATTGCAAAATCAAAATTAGAAATATGACTTAAACCCTTCAT
>JBEBIK010000313.1:0-2927 GCA_040080445.1 Pseudobdellovibrio sp. | reverse complement strand
ATTTTAATTATGATACAAAAAATAAGAGTTATAAAATTGAACGCATTTTAAAAGGTGATTCTTGGGTAGCGGCTGCAGATTCTCCATTAACTGCAATGGGTGTAAATTTAAAAGAACAAGACCAAATTTTTGCTATTGATGGAGTTAGTTTTAATAAAGCTTCAGATTTATATGAGCTTTTAGAAAATAAAGCTGCACAAAAAATTGAGCTTACTGTTCAGCGCAAAAACGATAAAGCTAAAGAAAAAGTTGTCGTCAAATCAAATAAAACTTTAAGAGCAGCTTGGTACCGTGAATGGGTTGAAAAAAATAAAAAATATGTTCACGAAATGTCGGGCGGAAAGCTTGGCTATGTACATATTCCTGATATGGGCTCTAATGGTTATGCCGAATTTTACCGTCACTTTGTGAGTGAATCTCAGTATGAGGGTTTAGTAGTGGATGTTCGCTACAATGGTGGTGGGCACGTGTCTCAGCATTTACTTAAAGTATTAGCGCAAAAAGTAATTGGCTTTGATGAAACTAGATACCAAGGTGTCGAGAAATTTCCAACTTATGCTCCGGGAGTATTAGTGGCATTAGCTAACGAACACTCGGGTAGTGATGGTGATATTTTTCCGCACTCGTTTAAATTGATGGGGCTTGGCAAACTAATTGGTAAACGCACTTGGGGCGGCATCATTGGTATTAATGGCCAATATTCATTACGTGATGGTGCTTATGTTACTCAGCCTGAGTACAGTTTCTGGTTTAAAGATAATGAGTGGCATGTCGAAAATCATGGGGTTGATCCAGATATAGAAGTAGAAATCACTCCTGAAGACTACAGAGACAAAAAAGACCCCCAATTAGACCGTGGAATTAAAGAAGCTTTAGCAGAACTTAAGAAAAATCCAAATACGAAGTTTAAACCTTCTTATTATCCCGACTTAAGTATTCCGAAAAAATTAGAGAAACTAAACAGATAGAAATCTAGAGACAAAGGTCTGTTAACCAATACAGACCTTTGCTCGACCTGTGTCGCATTCAAATTTTTTCAAAATAAGCCGATAATTTAAATATGATTTCACTCTGGATTACAATCGGATTAGTTATTTCAGCGTTGTGTGTATCTTCACTCGGAGCTTATTTCTCTATTATGGGGATTGGGGCGTTGTTTTCGGGAGCTGTTGTAGCCGTATGGTTAATGGCAGGCTCTCTAGAATTTGCTAAATTTACATTGGCTGCATACCTTCACCAGACATGGAAAGATTTGAACAAAGTTTACCGAGCTTATTTGGTTTTTGCTGTTGTGGTATTAAGTGTTATTACAAGTATGGGTGTATTCGGATTTTTATCTGAAGCTTATCAATCGGCATCAACAGTTTTAGAAGCTGAAACTATCAAGTTAGATAACATTAAAAAACAACAAGTCGCTATGAATAACGAGATCGCGCGATTGAACCGCTCTGTTGAAGAAATTCCGCAAACTCGCATTAGCAGAAAACTTAAAGCGCGTGCTGCAGTTGAACCTACCATTTTAGAATTAAATAAAAAAATACAAGCGGGCGAAGCTGTAGTGACAGCCGCAAATTTAAAAATTCTTGAGGTTAAGAAAAAAGTTGGGCCACTGATATATATCTCACGTTCATTCAATATGGACATCGACTCGGTTGTTAAATACTTAATTTTAATTTTTATGTTGGTATTTGACCCTTTAGCCATTTGTTTGGTTATCGCGTCAACGCACTCTATTGAATCTCGCAGAAACAATAAATATAAATTAAAAGAAACAACAGTAGAAGATTTCGTTGTGCCAGTTACAGAAGCTCCGGTAGCTCCTCCAGCACCAGCTGCGACTGAAAAATTTGAAGAAGTCTCAGACGACATTGTCGTACAGATGAATTTCAAAGACGAAAACGAAGATAAAAAAGCGGTTTGATATGAAAGTCGTTCGTTTTCTTGAACGCGAAAATGTAATTAGATTCTTTGGCCTTGGTTTGCTTTTGTCCCCATTTATTAATATGGGTCTGCATTTATTCGTATTAAAAACTCAAAATAAAATGATGTGGTCGCAAGTTAACTATATGGCTTACCTAAAAAGCGGCAACCCGATTAGTTATTTTTTAGCACTTTGCAGTGTTGGTATTGGTATTAAAATGTTAGGTGGTTCAACCAAAGCTTGGCGTTATGTAATGGTGCTTATTGGCGCGCACTTGTTAATTCAGATTGTGAACATTAATAATAAGGCGTGGCAGGGACCACTTGCGTGGCCATCATTTTTGCTCAATGCAGGTTTGTTATTTTTTATTGTGGATCAGTTGGTATGGAAGATTAAAGTACCTGAAGCTGAAAATAGTTTAGCACCAGTAACTCCCATTAAGCCAGTAGTTGAAAAACATGTATTAAACTTAAAATCATATCGAAAAATTTTATTCAGCTTTGGAAGCGACAAGCCTTGGGGCGAACTCAAAACTTTATCGAGCGAAGAGTTGTGTGTTAAAAGTTTTGCAGCTGTTCCTACTCTGGTTGAGCACAAAACGGTTCAAATCAACTTTGCACGTGATGTCGTGATTGAAATTGAATTCTCTCACAAAGAAAATGAAATGTATTATTTTAAACCTCTCAATATGCAAAAAGATAACGTGACACGTTTAAACAAATGGCTTAAAAAAATCGCTGTATGAGCGATTTGCAATTTAGTTTTAAACCTATAGCCTTTATAAAATCCTGTTACCCTGATAAATTCGGAGTTCCTCGACAATCGGGCCTTGTAAAAAAAGCTTACTCTGAGTTACAAATCAGTGCCGAGTTTCAGCCTGAGTTTTCATTAGAGGGGTTGCAAGGCTTTTCTCACTTGTGGCTGCAGTTTGTATTTCATCTAAATTCTTCAACTCGTTTTCATGCAAAAGTTCATCCACCGCGTTTAGATGGTGATTCTATCGGCC
>JBEBIK010000312.1:0-2931 GCA_040080445.1 Pseudobdellovibrio sp. | reverse complement strand
TCAGCTAAAACGCGGTTAAAGCTTTTAACGTTCGCGATCTCTTCGACATCAGCCTGTTTGATGTCCTCAATGGTTTTAAATTTTTGAAGCAGAAGCTTTTTTCGCTTCTCACCAAGACCCACCACATAGTCTAATTCGCTCTCAAGCGAGGTCTGTTCGCGGAGCTTTCTGTGATAAGTAATGGCAAATCTATGAGCCTCATCTCTGAGTCCTGTTAAGATTTGGTAGGCATCGGTGTTAGTTTTAAATATTACGGGATTAGCACGACCTGGAATATAAAATCTTTCTTCGGTCGAAGAAACTTCTTCGCCTTTAAAATCAGACTGAGTTCTAGCTTTGGCTAAGCCCACAACTGGAATATGCATTTTATTAAGCTCTTGTAATATCTTAACAGCCATAGAAAGTTGACCCTTACCACCATCTACTACAATCAGCTGTGGCTCTTCATATTCTTCATGACCAAATCTGCGTTTTAAAACTTCGTACATCGATGCAAAGTCATCAATTCCAGTTACGGTACGGATTTTATATCTGCGATAATGCTCTCTGGCTGGCACACCCTCTTCAAAAACCACTTGGCTCGCCACCGTTTCGGCACCTTGAAAATGTGAAATATCAAAACACTCAATACGATTGGGCCTATTGGGTAAACTTAATTTGGTCTTAATTTCTTCTAAACCCTTTTTCTTTTCTTCGTCTTTTGAAACATGTTTATCGAAGTGTGCTTTAGCATTTTGCGTAGCCATCTCAACTAAGTCTTGGCCTTTACTGTCAGTCGCAAATCTTACAACCACATCGTTTCCGCTGCGAGCCTTAAGAACATCTTGCATGAGCTTATTTATATCGCCGCCGAGATCGGTGCCGAGCAAAATGTCGTCAGGAATAAAATTGTCTTCGTAGTACTGATTCATAAATGAAGCCAGCCACTCTCGTGGATCTTCGTCAGGGCTCTGCGGATTTACGTTAGATAAAAAGTGAGGTCTATGTCCAATGACTCGTCCGCTACGCACGTGGAGAGTTTCAACTAAGACTCCGCGCTCATCGCCATAGTAGCTCACGATATCTTGATCTTTCTCAGAAGCGTCGTTAATGACGGTTTGCTTTTCGATAATGTTTTTAATTGCAAATAAAGAGTCGCGCATTTTAGCCGCCACTTCGAATTTTTCTTCGTCCGCTGAAATGAGCATTTTCTTTTCGATGTCTTTAATTAATTTTTTACTGCGACCTTTTAAGAAGTCTTTGGCGCCTTCAACATCAGATCTGTAGTCTTCTTTTGAAATCAATTTCACACAGGGAGCTGTACAACGCCCTATTTGGTGAGTCATGCAGGGGCGAGTGCGCGATTTAAACATGTGATCGGTGCAATCGCGTATTTTAAAAATACGATTTAAAAATCTAATTGTACCAAATACGGCTCCGCCTGAAGTGTAAGGACCAAAATAAAGGCTACCGTCTTTTTTTACTTTTCGGGATAAATACAGTCTTGGAAAATCATCGTGCCACGATAGTTGAATATAAGGATACGACTTATCGTCTTTAAGTCTGATATTGTATTTAGGTCTGTGTTTTTTAATAAGCGAGGCTTCTAATAAAAAAGCTTCGACTTCAGTTTTAGTCAGCAAGTACTCAACTTCAACGATATTAAGCACCAAAGCTTTAGTTTTTGCAGAGTGATCTTTAGAGTCTAAAAAGTAACTTTTTACACGGCTTCTAATGTTTTTAGCTTTACCTACATAAATAATTTTATCTTCGGCGTTCTTCATGAGATACACGCCGCTCTGAGTAGGAAATTCTTTAATTTTAGCTTTAACCTTCTCAAATATTTCAGACATGAATTATTATGTTTCACTCCCCGTTGAGACTCGTGCTTCGGAACTGCCTTCGCGGATTTGGAGTTCTAAAATCTCTAAGCGCTTAATTTCGTCGCGCACTCCAGCTGCTTCTTCAAATTCGAGCTCAGCAGAAAGCTTTTTCATTTTATTTTTAAGTCTAATAATTTCGTCTTGAATTTTATTAGGTTTTTCAGAGAACTTCTTAAGCTGCTCTGCAGTTTTATCTTTAGCGCCTTGAAGTTTATAGGCACTTAAAGACCCATCGAACATATCGCCGATACCTTCACGAATTTTTTTCTTAATGGTTTGCGGAGTAATGCCATGCTCAACATTGTACTCATGTTGTATTTTACGACGGCGAGAAGTCTCATCCATGGCTTTTTGCATTGAGGCCGTAATACGGTCACCATAAAGTATAACTTTACCTTCGGCATTACGAGCGGCACGGCCAATAGTTTGAATGAGTGATCTTTCAGATCTTAAAAAACCTTCTTTATCTGCATCGGTAATTCCAACTAAACTCACCTCTGGAATATCTAAACCTTCGCGAAGTAAATTAATACCTACTAATACGTCAAAAACACCTAAACGCAAATCACGTATGATTTCACTGCGTTCGATTGTTTCGATATCGCTGTGTAGGTATTTAACTTTAATACCTATAGATTCATAATACTCAGTTAAGTCTTCGGCAGAACGTTTTGTTAAAGTAGTAATGAGTACGCGCTCTTTTTTTTCAACTCGTACTTTAATTTCTTTTAAAAGATCATCGACCTGATTTTTTACTGGGCGCACCTCAACGACTGGATCTATTAAACCTGTCGGACGAATAATTTGTTCAACAATTAAGCCTTTTGATTTTTCAAGTTCGTAGGCCGAAGGTGTAGCCGAAACATAAACCACTCGGTCTATCATTTTTTCGAACTCTTGAAAATTAAGAGGTCTATTATCTAAAGCAGATGGTAGCCTGAAACCATGTTCAACTAAATTCATTTTACGGGCGCGGTCTCCACGATACATCCCGCCGATTTGCGGAACCGTCACATGCGACTCATCTATAAAAGTGATAAAGTCTTTAGGGAAGTACTCGAGTAAAGTT
>JBEBIK010000022.1:0-12630 GCA_040080445.1 Pseudobdellovibrio sp. | reverse complement strand
ACTTTGATTATAAAATAAATTAAATAAATGATGAGCAAACAATCCACCGAAAGCAAAGTAGAAGACTAAAATAAAATCAAACTGTAAAAAAGGCTTTTGCAGTAAAATCAAAGACTGAAAAATCACAAAATAAATAACCAGTGTTACGATACGTACAATACGTCTCGAATAAGAATCACTTAAAAAGTTAACTCCTAAATTGGCGGTCAACAGGTCTCCTTATCCAATAGTATCTCCGAGACTGAAAATCGGTAAATACATCGCAACAAGAATAACGGCAATAATTCCTCCCAAGAAAACCATCATGATTGGTTCAATTAAAGAAGTCATAGCTTTAACAGCTGTTTCAACTTCTTCTTCGTAGAAATCGGCAATCTTACCTAGCATAATATCTAAAGAACCAGATTGCTCTCCGATTCCCACCATTTGCGAAACCATCATCGGAATTTCTTTTTGACGTGATAACGGAACATGAAAGGGTTTGCCTACTGTTACAGACTCTTTGCAGTCGGCTAAGGCTTTTTCAATTACATAGTTACCCGCGGTTTTTGAAGAAATTTCGATCGCTTCGATTAAACCTACACCTGAAGAAAGTAAAGTTGAAAGAGTTCTGGCCATACGTGCAACGCTGGATTTTTGAATCACATCGCCAAATAACGGGGCATTGATTAAGAAAATATCAAAATTTTTTTTACCTTCTGGAGTATTTATATAATAAGTTGTACCGCCAAATATACCAGTCAGGCCCACAATATATAAAAACCATTTGCTTCGTAAATTATTAGAAAGGTCGACAATCATTTGAGTTAATAATGGTAAAGCTTTACCCGAATTCGCATAAAACTCCGAAAACTTGGGAATAATAAATACGATAATTCCTGTAATAACTGCAAAGGCAACTACTAAAATAAGAAGCGGCATTACTAATGCGCCCTTTACCTGACTTTTTATTTTTTCATTTTTTTCAATATATGTTGAAAGACGTAGTAAGATAGTGTCAATGATACCTGCTTCTTCACCAGCCTGAATCATATTACAGTAAAGTTTATCAAAAACTCGGTCGTGTACAACCATGGACTCAGAAAGTCTTCGGCCCATATCGATAGAAGCTCTGACTTGGATTAGCGTTTCTTTGAGTAGGCGACTTGTCTGCCCTTCCGATAAAATTTTGAGTGAATCCGCAATAGGAATGCCCGAGTTAATTAAGGTTGAAAACTGACGAGTAAATATTTTAAGTTCTTTAGTTTCAATTTTGGGAGCAAGAAGTTTTTTAATTGCTTCTTCAAATTCGCTATCTTTATTCTGTTGTGCAGATGCAGGAGTTAATTTTACAACAATTAGCTGCTTAGCTCTAAGCTTAACGCGCGCATCAGCATCATCATTAGCTTCAATCTTGCCTCTAGTTAGGTTGCCATTAATTGTTCGAGCTTGATATACATAACTTGCCATCTATTACAGCCCCATCTTTTTAAGGCTTGCATCAAGAGATTCTGGATCATCTGATGCATCAAAAGCTGCTTGCACATCGATTTTACGGCGAATTAATTTTTGAATAATAGCCTGATTAAGAGACTGATAAGATTCTTTAAAATCTGTTGATAAATTTATTTTATTTATATTTTTATTTTGAATATAGTCGTTAATTACATTTTTTTGATTCTCTTTTACGATCAAAACTTCACTGCACGGATGATACGCGTTACCCACTAATTTTTGCACCACGATACCGTTTAAAATATTAAATAATCTCTGTGCTGTGCTCTCATCCAGTTCTGAAGTCAGTTTATTAATAATAGTTCTAATCGAGTTTGAGCTTAAGGTTAAAATTACACACTGTCCTTGCTCTGCAATCTCAATCCATTTTTTCCAATTCTTTATTGAGTTAGTATCTATAATAATTCGCTCAACTCCCTCATACAGCACGTGATTAAAATCGAGGTCCAGTGTATCAATACCCAACTGAACCACTGAATCGATTTCACCCCAGCTTTGATTTTGTACAGCCGAATGAACTCCCACCAAGGATAATTTATTTTTTTGATCATTTGTTATAATTTCATGTAGTAGCGCCGTTTTGCCCTGACGTCTCTCTCCCGCTACTATAAACAAGCCTTTTTCTTTTTTTACCGTATCCCAAAAAAGTGGGTTTTCAATTTGCGATAAAGTTTCGTCTTGAGATTTAACCAAACTCAAATGAGCTCTAAAGCAATCTTTTCTTTCAATAAACGCGAACTTCCATTTATGTCTTTCAGATTCATATAGTCCTACTACAAATCCCTTAGTTTCCAGTTGAACTTTTTCATTACCTTGTAAACAGACATCTTTTAAATCTTCCCATTCACTTATTGATAAAACGTCACCCTGTATTTCATTCCAGTCGCGCCCCGACTTAGAAAGCACCTTGTGGCCCAATATAAATGATACTTCGTGACCATTTTTAAAGACCGATTGCTCTAAAAGATTTTCAATCATATGTCGTCCCTTACTGAGGCATTAATAACTTCTTCAATTGATGTCTGTCCGCGGGCTAATTTTAATAATGCACTTCTTCTAAGTGTTCGTACACCTAAAGATCGACAAATATTTCTGAGCTCATTACTGCTGGCATTACGCAAAATAGCTTCTTTAATTTGTTCATTTATTGGCATCAGCTCGTAAATTGCTAAACGACCTCTAACTCCAGTGTTATTGCAGGCGTTGCAGCCCTTAGCTTTATATACATTAAATTTGTGTACTTCATCGTGCGAAACACCTAGGTTAAGCAAAGTTTGCTCGGGAACCTTAATGGGCTCTTTACAAGATTCGCACATGCGACCTACGAGACGTTGCGCCACTACTAAATTTAGCGTTGAAGTTATCAAATAGGAAGGAACACCCATTTCAGTTAAACGTGTAACTGTAGTAGGAGCATCATTGGTGTGGAGCGTGCTCACAACCATGTGACCCGTTGAGGCCGCTTTAAATGCAATTTCTGCAGTTTCTAAGTCACGTATCTCTCCCACCATAATCACATCAGGATCTTGACGAAGAAATGCTCTAAGAGCATTGGAAAATGTGAGCTCAATATCAGAGTTCATCTGAACCTGATTAATACCTTCTAGGTTAAACTCGATGGGATCTTCAGCTGTACTGATATTTACATCAATTTTATTTAGCTCGGATAGCGCTGAATAAATTGTTGTAGTTTTACCAGAACCCGTAGGACCCGTAATCAAAACCATACCTTGGGGAAGATTAATACAATCTTTAAATAGTTTTAAATCCTCTTCTTCAAAGCCAAGCTTCGTCATATCGAGCTGTAAATTAGATTTATCTAAAAGACGCATAACAATTTTCTCTCCCCACATTGTGGGAACAGAACTCACACGAAAATCCATCTCGCGATTTTCTTTATTTAAGACGATTTTTAAACGACCATCTTGCGGACGTCTTTTTTCAGCAATATCCATCCTTGACATAATTTTAATACGCGAACTAATAGCTGCTCCCGATGTAATTGGGGGTGAAGCTGCTTCAACTAAGTTACCATCAATTCTAAATCTCACACGGTATTTTTTTTCGTAAATTTCAAAATGAATGTCCGAGGCTCTTCTGCGAATAGCTTCGAGTAAAATACCATTCACGAATTTAACAACAGGAGCATCGTCGGCCGCAGCACTTCCACCAACTTCAACTGCAGTGGTTTGACCCAGTTGAATCTCAGATTCTGCCGCATCTCCTTTAGAAATTAATTCGTCTGTTGAGATAGAGTAATATTTTGCAATGGCTTGCATGATTGTAGATTCAGTAGCCACCACCGGCTGTATTTTACACTTACTTAAGTAGCGTAAATCATCTCTCACATGTAAGTTACTTGGATCTGCAAAAGCCACAACCAGCGTAGTTCCGGCCTTGGATAACGGAACTACACAATGCTTCTCACAAAATTCGCGATTGATCATAGTTATAACTGTTTGATCAATATCGAACTGCGAAACATCCACACCAGGAAGTGCAAATTGTTTCTCAAGTGCGCGTAATATTTGGTTATCTTTTAAAATACCTGTCGCTACTAATGTTGGGCCTAATCTATTTTTTGTACGTTGAGTTTCTGTTAGCGCAGCTTGAAGTTGGTCTGGACGCAACATTCCCTGCTTAACTAAAATTTCACCCAATTTATTCGGTAGCATGTGATTATTTTAATAAGTGTGACGTTTTTTGTAACTGGACTTAGGGTGAGTTTTTAATTATTTCTAACAAGTATTCGTATTTGGCGTCTAGTATAGCTCGCTCATCGATCACAAATATCTCAGCTTTCCTTGCATCTTCGACTAAATAGCTGTCGTTAATTGAGTTGCAATCGATAAATACTGCGCCTTCTGCCAAGAAATTAAAGTAAGTCAGAAGCTCGTAAGCATCTTGATTGTCTTCTTTTCTGAAATTAGAAATTAGTAAATAACCTGCCTGCTCAGTTGTTGTTAAGTCATTTATTGAAACTGTTTTGATATGCAGATTAAAAACAAAAGATTTTATTTTCTTTTCAAAAACTTTTAACATCTCATCTTCGGCATCTGTTAACGAAACAATAATTTCTACAAAGCCACTTAGAGCTAATTTTGTAACTACACTATATAAGAAATAAATGTTTCCAATCACGATGACTGGGCGCTGAGAGTTCACACGCTCCGGCATTTTTTTTAAAATATGCAAAACTGAATCGGCAAGCAAATGGCAAGGCTTGTATTTCCCACTCTTAAGAAGTACCAAACAGTCTACGGTATCGATATGGCTGGTTTTCCAGTCAACTGCAGTTATAAAAGATTTAAAACTCTCATACTGACCACCAGCTAGCTCTATCGCATCAAATTTTTTATCTATAAGCTCCGCAGACGTCAGCTCCAAGCCAGATACAATTTCAAAATTATCTTGTACTGCTTTAATGTTTTTGTTTTTTTCAATGTCGCGATTATCGAGTAGGTTATATATTTTGTATTTCATGAAATACCGAAGTGCTTTTTAGCAAATTCTAAATCGCTAAAAATTTGCTGTTTAAGATTATCAATAGATCCAAATTTCATTTCGTCACGGTGAAATTTGCTGAGCTCTACCTTCATGTGTTCACCGTATATATCTTGATCAAAATTAAAAATATGAGTTTCAACTTTTAAGTATGAATCCGATGTTTCGAAAGTTGGATTATAACCAATATTAGTAATAGACGGATATTTTTTATCTCCAAGATAAGCCCAAGTAAAATAAACCCCTTTGCGAGGTACGAATACAATTTCAGGACTTATGTTGGCGGTAGGCACGCCAATTATGCGACCTCGTTTATAGCCAACACGTATAGGGCCGCGCAAATAATATGGACGACCTAAACATTCAACCGCTTTATCAAGCTCACCAATTTCAAGATAATTGCGAATAAGAGATGAGGATACAATTTGGCCGTTCAATTCACAGGCCTCAACCACAGTTAAACCAATTCCACGCTTTAAACAATAGGCCTTTAGAGATTCAATATTGCCATCACGAGATTTACCAAAACTAAAATCATAACCCACCACAATATGCACTGGATTAAAAATTTTTTCTACGTAGCCCGATAAAAATTCGTCGGCACTCATCAACGAAAAATCTTTACTGAATTTTTCTTCAACTAAATATGAAACCCCCAGCTCAGCCATCATTTCAACCTGATCTTTATGGTCAAACATGCGATTATGCGGTTCGTTCGGGCGAAGGATCTCGCGAGGGTGAGGGCGGAAAGTAAGTGCTACAGAGTCTGTATTATTTTCTCGTGCAATTTTCACAAGAGTGCATAAAAGCTTCTGATGCCCGAGGTGAACTCCGTCAAAACTTCCTATAGTCAATACTGACGATTTAAAGTGAGGTATGGCCTCATCTTGTGAACGTATCCATTTCATGTGTGTATTTTACCTATTAACCAGTTGAAATAACGACAGAAATTCGCTATTTTTGCGTTGCGTGAAAAAAACTTTATCAAGAATCTCTATTTGGATGCGTTGGCTGTATCAAAGACGTGGTTTTTTACTTCGCGCCCTGATTTGCTGGGTCTTTTCGCTCTTTTTCTTACAATTCGACGAAAATGGAAATTACGACATACGCTATCAGCTCCGTGGCAATCAGAAGGGGGCCCCCAATATTGTACTGGTGACTCTTAAAAATACCGAATTTTCAAAAATGTATGACCTCAAAACCAGCAGTTTAATCAACACTAACGAACTGTCTGATTTGAGCGACAGTTTTTACTGGGACCGTGATTTATGGAGAGACCTGCTAAGTAAAGTTTTAGCCGACAATCCTGCTAAAGTGGGCATTACCCTCTACTTTGGGGACAACGTAGGGCAACTAAAACTCACAACTCAAGAGATTGTAAGCTTTAAAGACTCCAGAGTCATTTGGGCAGCCAATTCTAATGAGCCCGAGAAACTTTCACTACCTATAGCAACTAAAGCCGATAGATCTAATATTGCTCATATCGACACATTAAAAGATGATGATGGCGTTGTTCGCAGATTAATGGTGTCGCCAGACTCTATTCCTAATATCGGCGAAAGAATGCTTCCTGATTTAAGTAAACATTTTAAATCAAGCTTACCCATCATTAACTATAAGGGGCATCATCTCTTTCAAGAAGTATCTATGTCTGACGTGCTCAGCAAGGACCTACCTAAAGATTTTTTCAAAAATAAAATAGTTATTATCGGTGCTGAAAAATCAATTAACTCGCAAGTGCAAACCCCAATCGGAGTTTTATCTCGCCACGAATTTTGGGCTACGGTAACTGAAAATATTTTATCTCAAAGTTTTATAAAAAAGTTGTCTAGCCCAGTCTATGCGGGTTTTTTACTGCTTCTTACAATCATTGCTATTTTACTTATTACG
The DNA here is from genome assembly GCA_040080445.1 of Pseudobdellovibrio sp. Classification (GTDB taxonomy): domain Bacteria; phylum Bdellovibrionota; class Bdellovibrionia; order Bdellovibrionales; family Bdellovibrionaceae; genus Pseudobdellovibrio. Next base: position 5,742 of record JBEBIK010000022.1, on the reverse strand, counting down.
AGTTATCCGCAAGCCGTAGCACTGTTTTTGATGGTTTGGTTGGCCACTCTCAGTGCCGCTTTTTCAGCTTGGATATTTGATGGTTTTTACATATGGATTCCAATCGTGAGCCCCATCAGTTTATTTATTTTTATTTGGGTGCTGTTTATCGGCCATCAAGCGCTTAAAATTGAACAAGCTCATGCTAGACTACAACAGCAACAAAGTTACTTAGCTGAACTGGAACAACTCAAAAATAATTTTGTGAGTCTGATCAGTCATGATCTAAAAACTCCAATTGCTAAAATCCAAGCTGTGCTTGATCGCGTTCTCACCCAGGGGCCACTAACTCCTGAACTTCATAGCGATTTGTCGAGCCTAAAAGATTACTCTGAAGAGCTCAACCGTTACATCCAGTCTATTTTAAAAGTTTTACGTGTTGAATCTAGAGATTTTAAAATTCTTAAAGAAACTGCCGATATTAACGGAATTATCGAAAATGTCGTTGAACGCTTAAGACCACTGGCCCGCTCCAAAAAAATTGACCTAAATCTAAACCTTGAGCCAATGTTCTTGATTGAAATAGACGTAACTCTCATGACTGAAGTTTTTCTTAATATTATTGAAAATGCCATCAAGTACACTCCAGAATCTGGCAAAGTAAATATTAGATCTTTTGAAACCGACAGCGACGTCTGTGTTGAAATCGAAGATAGCGGAGAAGGCATTGCTCCTGAAGATCAAGAATTAGTATGGAAAAAATTTGTAAGAGGTAAATCACAAGATTATAAAACCAAGGGCACTGGACTTGGTTTGTATTTGGTGAAATACTTTATCGAGCTACATGGTGGGCAAATTTCTATGAAATCAGAGCTTAAAAAGGGCACTGTATTTTTAGTTAAATTGCCTATCGAGATTACATAAAGCATTTCGAATTAAAACGAACTGAAGCTAAAAAACAAAGGCAGTAACATGATAAAATTAAAAACACTTATTGTTGATGACGAAGCTGAATTAAGAAAATCTGTTGTATCTATTCTTAAAAATACGAACTTACAAATTGAGTTCGACATTGAAGAAGCTGGTAACGGACAAGAAGCTCTTGATAAAGTTAAACAACACCCGTTTGATTTAATACTAATGGACGTTCGCATGCCTGAGATGAATGGCTTAGATGCGCTAAAAGAAATCAAAGAACATGACCCCCGCACTTTCGTTGTAATTATGACAGCTCATTCTAATTTGAACGATGCCGTTCTAGCGATCAAAGATGGCGCTTACGATTACGTAGAAAAACCAGTAAGTCCTGAAAAACTCACAGATATCGTAAGAAAAAGTCTTGAAGCTCATGAAATGATTTCTAACTTAACTGCTTCTAATCCTATTTTTGACGATGATATCGAAAGCGAAATCGTAGGCAACAACACAAAAATGAAAGAAGTTTTCAATTTGATTTACAAACTTTGTAAAGTTGAAACCACGGTACTTATTCGCGGCGAAAACGGAACTGGTAAAGAGTTAGTTGCCAGAGCCATTCACTTCAATTCGCCTCGCAAAAGTGGCGCTTTCGTAGCCATTAATTGCGGTGCTATTCCAGAAAATCTAATGGAAAGTGAATTTTTCGGACACGAAAAAGGCGCTTTTACGGGAGCCATTGAAAGAAAAATTGGTAAGTTTCAGTTAGCCAACAACGGAACTCTATTTTTAGATGAAATTGGCGAGTTAAAACCTGAGATGCAAGTAAAAATACTACGCGCACTTCAAGAGAAAAAATTTACTCCAGTTGGCAGTAACCGTGAAGTTAAAACCAATGCCCGCATTATTGCGGCTACCAATCGTAATTTAGAAAAAATGATGGAGACTCTCGAATTCAGAGAAGATTTGTTTTATCGTTTAAATGTTATGCCTATCTTCTTGCCGCCACTTCGCGAAAGACCAGATGACATACCTGTTTTAGCAATGAGTTTTTTGCAAAAGTTTTCAAAAGAACATGGCAAGTCCATTCACTCTATTGAGCCCGAGTGTCTTGAGCTCATGAAAAAATATCGCTGGCCTGGAAATATCCGCGAACTCGAAAATATTATTGAAAGAGCCTTCATCGTTGAATCGTCTTCAATCATGACTAAAACAAGCTTACCTGATCAAATTCGAAATGAGCCTATAGTTACTAACCCAAACAGTAGCGCGCCAAAGTCAGCAGAAAAAAGCCCGACAACCGAACCGCTAAATTTTGAATTATTTAAAGAAGCTGCTGAAAAAGAATTTATCGTGAGCGCTCTCAAAGCAAACAAAGGTAAAATCAACCAAACAGTTGCTCAAGCTAATATTCCTAAAAACACCCTGCTGCGTAAAATTAGAAAATATTCTATTAACGTCAAAGACTATTCTTAGATATGTTATAGACTGTAGAGGCTGTGATCAGCTTCATACAGTTGTGATGACCTAGCGGACATTGATTGTGTCCGTGTTTACCGCAAGGCCTACAGTCTAAAGTTTTTTCTTCAACAATAACTGAATTATTACTCCAAGGACGAAAACCCATATAAGATGTCGTCGGACCAAAAATTGTAATTACTGGAGTATTGTTATAAGCCGCCATATGTGTTGATGCACTGTCGTTAGAAACAACTAAGTCATACTCGCTTAATTTTTTTATAGTTTCAGCAATAGTCAAACTACCAGCGAGTACATTTGCACCCACAGCATCATTCGCGATCTCTTTGCAAAATGCGGCTTCTGATGGACCGCCTAAAAGGTCGACCTTGTAACCATCACGTATAAAGTTTTGAGCCAATTCTGTAAAACCAACTTGAGTCCATTTTTTTGTAGCCCATACACTTCCAGGAAAAATAGCTATTCTTTTTTGATCTGCCATGGCTGGCTTAACCGAATGCTCAAATGAAAAATAGGCTGGAATTTCTGGCAAATGACCATCTACAATATTATTTAAATAGGCATAGCCAGAATCTTTAAATTGATCAAAGGTTTCTTTGTCAGTTGTTTCTAATATTTTAAATTGCCTAATCACTTCTGGATTTTCTTCGACAAAATCGACTTGATCATCAAAAATCCAAAATCCTAACAATGAAGAAAAACCTATTTTTTTATCTGCTTTAATTTGTGCTGTAAATAGCTGGCTGCGCACCGAACGATGTAAGCAGTAGAGATTGCGTATCTCAATATTTATTAGCTGTTTCAGCGCTTCTGAATAACTACGTGAATTTGATTTTTCTACTTCAATAACTTGATCTACAATTTTTTCTTGCAGTAGAAACTCGCCCACGCCACTTTTACAAACTACAATCAATTTGTCTTGAGGAAAAATTTTTTTAATTCTTTTAAGAACAGGAGTAGATAAAATTAAATCACCAAGAAACGCAGTTTGAATCACCAAATTGTGTTTTAAACTCAAGATTACTTACCCTCTTTAATACTGCTTACTTCAGAAACTAAAGAACCCACTGGTAATTTAACTTCTATACGTAAAATATATTTATGTTCGTCATCCGAGATCCACATATAAAAGTCTGTAGCTTTAGCCAAATTTCCACGTGTTTGTACTTCAGCTTTAATCTTAACTGCATTGAACGAACCTGCATCGGTATTAAGTTTAGTTTTTTCAAGAGCTGTGGCTTTAAAAATAACATTTTTTTCGTCATCAGCTACGCGGAAAGAATATTGTTTACCCACTGTCCATTTAAATACGCGCATATAGAAAATCGCACTGAACGGATTTTGCGAGTATGGCAAAATCGCCCAGTTTAATTTTTTTTCTTCATGCCCACCAGCTTCAGTGTATTTATGCTCCCAGTAATTAGCTCTCAGAGTTTCGAAATCAAAATAAGACTTAGCTTCTTTAACTTGCGCTGAATCTTTAATGTCGAGCTTAAATACTCCTGGCAATAAATTGTCGTAATCAACATAAGTTTGAACTTTATCGTCGACTGCAAAAATTTTTGAGAAAAAAGAAGTCGATTTAATATCTATAAAAAAATTATAGTTTTTGCGGCCATTAACTGTAGCAAAAGGTTTAACTGATAAAATCAACTCTCCAGCCGTAGCACCTAGATAAGTAACCTCATGAGTAACTCTTTCTCCAACCTTAAATGGATCAACCAGCGGCCTACGCTGATTATCAATAAATCCTTCTGAGTCTTCAATGTCGGGCTGACGAGTTAATGGAACAACTGGAGTCTGCTTAGTTGCTTTTTTTACTTTAACTGGCTTTTTAACAACTACAGCTTTGGACACGCTTTTTGGAGCATCAAGAGTACTTACAGTTGTAGGATCTGCGATTTTTGCTTCGGACTGCGCATCATCTGCATCTACTGGTTCTACAATCTTAACCTGTTTATCAAATTCTTCATTCTTAAATTCGCCCTTAGATTTATCGTACTTCAATAAGCTTGAGCACGATAAAACAAAAAAAGCTAATACGATAGTTAGTAGTGCATTTTTAATCATTCGAAAGTTTTCCAGCGCTTGTGCACCCACATCCAATGTTCAGGTAAGCGTAAAATAATTTTTTCTAGGACCTCATTAAACTTATTGGTAATCACTTCGTTAGTTTCACTCAAATGAGCGCTCAAATCAACGGCTTCGTCTACACAGATATGAAGCTTGTCGCCTAACCAATAAGTGTAAAGTGGATAAACGGGTTTTGTGGTTTTTTTTGCAAAGAGCGCTAGACCATAGGCCGTACCAGTCGTAATGCCAAAAAACTGAGTTTCTGCGCCATATGGTTTACCCATAAATTGATCGAGTACAAAAACGACCCCTCTTTTTTTCTTCAGAGCTGCCAAGATCTCGAAGGCATTATTTTTGGAATGAGCATTAATAAATAAAGTTGAGGCACGCTCTCTCAGCCCAAACCAGAATGAGTCCATAAATAGGTTGGTAAATCTTTTACTGATCAATGTTATAGGTTTATAAGTACGGCTAACGATCGCACCCGCTAAGTCACCGCTACCAACGTGTAAAGATAGAAAAAATACTCCCGTATCGTCTTCTTGTATTTTTTTAAAAAGTGCTTCGTTCTCGAAAACTACGTTCTGCTGAATCCAAGACTCAGTTAAATAAGGAATGCGTATTACATCAAAAAAACTGCGACACAGAGACACCATAGATTTTTTGGCTATTATACGTTTTTGAGATTCATTCATGCCGGGAAATACATTTTCGAGATTTTGATAAATAACATCCTGACGAATTCCGAACACATCAATCCAAACAAAGGCCAAAGATTTTGCTAAGTAAGCGTCTAAACGCCAAGGAATAAAATTCCACAAAAAAGCTAAAACACGACTACAAAGATTTCCTAATTTTTGCAAACAGGTCCTCCTTTTGATCATTCGGCATTTCAAAACTATGTTCTGTTAAATTAACATATATTTTTAGTTCTTCATTGGTCAGTTTAACGAAATCTTTTTGAGTGCAAACGAGTTTTAAGTTCTCATTTGATTTAAGTGCAGCTCTAAAGTCAGTTAAAATACTCCGCTGCTCATTTTCGCTGTAAGCATGGTGATCAGGGTAAAACTGCTGGTGAGCAATTTTATAACCTTGAATTTTTAAATCATCAATTAGGCTTTGCGGGTGGGCCAATCCACAAAAAACCCAGACGGGATTTTCTTTTGAAAAATTTAAAACAGTTTTAGCACGTGCTAAATAAGTTTTATTTTTAAGTTGCGGCAGATAGATCGAAATACATTCTTTTATTTTATTTACACTTTGCTCATCGACCAAATTAACTTTAGTAATAATAAC
>JBEBIK010000311.1:0-2940 GCA_040080445.1 Pseudobdellovibrio sp. | reverse complement strand
TAAATGTCGTCACTTTTCCAAAATCAATATCGGCAATATGGGTACAAACTTTATTTAAAAAGTATCTATCATGCGAAACAACTATAACTGTATTTTTAAAGTTAAATAAAAATTCTTCGAGCCACTTAATTGCATAAATATCTAAGTGATTTGTAGGCTCATCTAGTAACAATATATCAGGCTGCCCTGTTAAGGCTTGCGCCAAAAGTACTTTAACTTTTTCGCCAGCGCTAAGTTCTTGCATTTCTTTTGCATGAAGACTCTCATCAATACCAAGGCCCGCAAGCATAGTCGCAGCTTCTGCTTCTGCTTCCCAACCATTAAGTTCTGCAAATTTCATTTCAAGCTCTGAGGCTCTTTCGCCATCAGCATCTGAAAAATTTGGGTTATTATACAAGGTTTCTTTTTCTTGCATGATTTTATAGAGCTGATCGTTACCCATAAGCACGGTTTTTAAAACCTGAACATTGTCGTAAGCATAGTGATCTTGCTTTAAAACAGAAATACGTTGGCTAGGTGGCATTATAACTTCGCCAGTATTAGGTTCGATTTCTTTTGATAAGATTTTTAAAAAAGTAGATTTACCCGCACCATTAGCACCAATTAAGCCGTAGCAATTTCCTGGTGTGAATTTTACGTTAACATCTTCAAAAAGTTTTCGTCCGCCAAAGCGCAGACTAACATTAGCTGTACTGATCATTTTTTATACCCACAATTGAGGCCGAAATCTAATGCTAAGCCCTCAAAATATCAAGCCTTTTAGGCTTATCGTGAAGTAATTCTAAAGCATTAAACAAAAACCGAGTGCAATCGCTGCAGGCAAGGCCTGAATCCAGAGTATTTTTATACTGGCCGAGTAGGCTCCATAAGCTCCAGCAACTATTACGCAGCCTAAAAAGAATAATGCTAGCTGATTTCCAACAGCCGAATCTGGGTGCACAAGTGCCCAAACTAAACCAGCCGATAAAAACCCATTATACAAGCCTTGATTGGCCGCTAGCACGGCTGTTTCTTTTGCTTTCTCGAGATTCATTCCAAAAGCCTTCATGCCTCTCGGAGTCGTCCAAAGAAACATTTCAAGAATAAGAAAATAAAAGTGAAGGAGCGCAACTGCTAATATAAGTATGTTTTTAATTATCATGAGATAATTATCCCGACTGGCTTAAGCCTTGGCAACCAATAAGTCGGTCAAAAATTTTAGATAAAGCGTGTAGTTTATGTTTTTTTCAAATTCAGTCAAATAATCCACATTTTTAAGATTCGAATGTGTAGCTTCCAATGCATTTAGCTTCATATAAAAACGCGTAGTCACCTGTTTAAAAGTATCATCTAAATTAAAACAGTTTCGAAGAACAAATTTTATGGTTTTCAATTGCTTATCGCTTAGTTTTTTAGTTGCATCGCCAAGAGCAATAATTCTTTTTAGAGTTAGATCATCCATAGAATCATGCAAATGATTCGAGTGAAGATAGCCCAACATTGTGACTTTAAAAATAAATTCAAAACCCAGTTCTTCGGAAGCATTTTTTAAATTAGTTTTTTGTTCAAATAATGCCGTATATGAATTCATCTCATAAAATATACGATGAGCCGTATCTTCCGCGTAAATAATTCCTAAAAGTTCGCAAGAATTTGCAAAAGACTCTTCAATGAGCTGATTTAGAATTTTGTTTTCAAGACCTTGAGGTTTGTTACTTCTAAAAGACCTTGCCACCGCATGGCAAGATTCATGAAATAAAAAATTCTTCTTTAAGTTGTCTACCACGTCAGACCAATCGGCTAAATTAGATTTTTTATTTTCAATATTTTTTATAACATCAACATTATTAAAATATGGGATTTTTTTATTTTTTAAAAAGTTTTCTAGCTCCGCTAATGGAAGAGCCAAGTAAAATGCATCAAAATCCGAAGAAAAAACAAAACCGTTTTTTAGGCATTCATTGCGAATTGCTTTATATATTTTATTTTTTTCATACAAGTATGAATCACCAAGATTGTCTTGCAATGCGGATTTACTCGCGTTTTCCGAATTTAAATATAAAAGACGAGCTAATTTCATAATTCCTCTAGCGGTGTTTAAGTTGGTATAAGAGGTCTTTGGCCTGAGCTTTTAGGTCTGGATCTAATTTTTTGCGATCTTGATCTTCTACCGCTCCCACAACTGAATAAAAGAAATTTAAATTCAATCTGTGTGGATAGATGTCACATATTCTACTCAAGGCTCTTTCAAAACCAATGCGTTTTAGCTGCTCTAACGTACTTATGTCGATAGATCTAAATTCTACGCCTGTCGTAATCCCTAAATTTTTTGAAGCTTCAATTGGAGTTTTACCTTCTTCGTATTTAGGCTTAGCTTTTTCTTGAGCTATTAAAACTCTTTTTAGCTTTGTACCATCGGCCGAATCAGAAATAAGTTCTTTTAAACGTTTATCTTGAGTTTCAGCTCGCTTTGCAGTCGCCACCCAGTAAATCAAATACTTCTTGTAGCTTGGCGTTTGGGTATTAAAAAAATCCCAAGCTTTTTTATTTTTTTTAAATTCGTTAATTTGCTTTGCAGATAAACTTTTGGCCTGCTCGTCTGATTTATCTTTGTTTCTTTCATTAAAAGCTTTTTGGCCTTCTGGACGAATCAGTTTTTTAGATTTGAGCTCTTTAAATTTCTTGATGACGGCCGTGCTCCATGCACTGCCCTTACGTCGTTTACAGAGCTTTATTTGGTAGCTCCAGAAGTCTATACTTTTGATCACAACACCGCTCCATCCGAAACATAGAGCTGTTTCGGATATGTCCTGCATAGAAAGAGCGGCCAGAGGAGAGGTTTTTTTGTACAGACCCACCCATTGTGAGTCTGCTTTTTTGTGATTCTTAACAAACCATTTTATTAATTCATTTTTACTTTTAAAAAAAAGTGGTTTGTCAGCTGTCACAAAACTTACATTC
>JBEBIK010000310.1:0-2940 GCA_040080445.1 Pseudobdellovibrio sp. | reverse complement strand
CTTGCGGTTATAAGAGCTTTAAAAATTATCGATTAAGAACGTTAAATGCTTGTTCTTGAAAGACTTTTTGGATTTACCAACGATTAAAAAAGAAGAGCCCGTTAAATGCTTGTTCTTGAAAGACTTTTTGGATTTACCAACGATTAAAAAAGAAGAGCCGAAAAAAATGGCGGAGTGAACGGGACTCGAACCCGCGGCCTTCCGCGTGACAGGCGGACGTTATAACCAACTTAACTACCACTCCGTAGTCTGAAGACATTTGTGAAGGTAAAAACTAAAGCTGAACTGGCTTAAATTCAACTAGAAATTCGACTTTGCCTACATTTAATGCATAAAATCTGCTGACCAAGCCCATATAGCTTGTTACTCTAGCTATTCAACACAACTTAAATTTAAGGAGCTCCCATGAAGTCATTATTAATCTCAATCAGCTTGTTATCGTCTTTAGCATTTGCAGAAACTGCAACAATCAATATTGAAGGCATGCACTGCTCAGGTTGCAAAGCTATGGTTGATGCCAAAGTTTGTAAAGATGCAGCTACGAATAAAGATTTTGCGTCTTGCGAAGTTAAGTTAGTAGATGAAGAAAAACAAACAGGCCAAGTAACTATTGTTACTAAAGAAGGCATGAAAGTTAATATCGAAACTGTAACAGCTGGAATTAAAGCTGCAGGCGATGATTACAAAGTAGCTAGCGTTGATGTAAAAGATATTAAAATGAATGGCACTCTTCCAGCAAAAGACGCTACTCTAACTACAACAACTACTACCACAGAAACTTCGACAACCACTCCTGACGGAAAAACTGTTGTTAAAAAAGAAGTTAAAACTAAAAAGATTGCAAAAAAAGCTGCAGCTGCAAAAAAAGAAAATAAGTAATATTAAATGTACGAAAAAGTAGAAAATCTGTTTTGGCTCGACATGGAAATGTCGGGCTTAGATGTAAATAAAGAAGTTATTATTGAAGTGGCCTGCATCGTAACAGACATGAATTTTCGTGAGCTCGATTGTTTTGAAACTGTCGTTAAGCAACCTCAGGTTTATTTAGATAATATGGATGCTTGGAATACTGAGCATCATAGTAAGTCAGGGCTCACGGCAAAAGTGCCTACAGGCATGGACCCTGAAATGGTGGAGCTTAAATTAATCGATATGATTGATAAGCATTTTCCGCTTTCTCGAACGGATTTAAAAAAACGTCCGATTATGGCGGGCAATTCGATTATGCAAGATCGATTGTTTATAGATAAATACATGAAGACACTCTCGACAAGATTACATTACCGCATGGTGGATGTGAGTTCGTTTAAAGTGGTGATGACTAATAAATTTGAAATTGAATACAGAAAACAAAACTCTCACCGCGCCTTAGACGACATTCGTGAGAGTATTGGTGAGCTTCGTTATTATTTAGATCATATTCAGACTAAGAAATAAAAAAATTATTTTCCGGGTGGCTTGCGCTGTCTGTTATCGACAGCTTTTGCTGCTTCTTCGGCTAATTTTTCTTGTGCAATTTTAGCAGCCTTAGCACGCTCAGCGGCTGAAAGTAAACTCGGAGCCGGAGGTGGAGGTACCGCTGGAACCGGTGGTAAAGGTTTACCTATAGTTTGTACATAGCCACCAGCTTTCGAGACGCCTGATGCCACTCCGCGAGCTGCAGTAACTGTACTGAATGAACCTGTCGGTCGCTACGTCGGCTACCGCTCCTAAACTTTTATTACCGTCGGCATTAACCTCGTTGGCTAAAACTAAACCAGCATCGTAAACTTTTCCAACTGAAGAATCATAAGCACTTTTAACTAGGTTAACTGAATTACGACCCATACCTTTCCAAGACTCACCGTCTGTTATAAATCCACCTAAACTTTTTGCCGTGCTGGTGGCTTTTTGCATGAAAGTTCTATCATCAGGGTCTGCGCCCGAGGCTGCGGCGATGGCAGCTTATGTTAATAATGCTGATGCTCCATCTCTTAATTCTCCAGCTTTTTTAACAATGGCTCTACCTGCGTCGCCATTAGCAACATTTTTTGCTAGTTGAATTTGTGCATTACCAATATTAACCACAACATTACCCGTACGTTCTTCTATGCCTTCTACTAGCTGACGCTCGTTACTTTTTTCTGGAGCTGTCGTAGTTTGCTGTACTATTACTTTTGGTTTTTCTTTTACTGGTTCTTTCGCAAGACTGCTGCCTCAGATTCTGAAGGTTTTGGTTTAGGAGCCACTGCTTTTTTAGCTGGCTCTTTTTTTACAGGTTCTTCCGCTGCCGCAAATACTTCTGGCTTTGGTACAGGCGCATCTGGGTCTACTTTTTTAGGAGCTTCGCCGAAATCGCCGTAAGTGTAATCTTTAGGATTGGCTTTTTTATCTTCAGCAGAACCAGTTTCTGGAGCGGCAACTAATTGCTCTTCGAATAATGCAATTTGTTTGTTGAGTTGTTCGGCTTCTTCGTTACTTTCGCACTGATCAATAGCTGATCTGGTGTGCGCAATCTGAGTTTTAACATCTTCTTTAGAGTGACTGCTTATCAGAAAAAATGCGTTAGCATTTTTTTGCTCTTCGCAGGCTTCGCTTTTTTTAGAAGGAGTATCGCCACCTTCACTGCTTTCGTCATTAGCCAAAACGTTAACGCTGATTAAAAGCGAGCATGATAGAAATAAAAGTATGTTTTTCATACTAGACTAATCGGAATTTTGAATAGAAAACTCAAGACTCTAAGTATTCTTTTTGTCTTGTTTTGGTACGCTTATAGTGGCTTTGCATCTATTTGAAACAACTAAAGCGCAAGCCAATAGCGTCTTATAGTTTCGCTGTCTGCATCGTCCCAAATTTTATTTTCTAAAATGCCGCCAGATTTTTCTATAACTCGAATTGAGCCAACATTATCATCTACACAAGTAATTAAAATTTTATCTATTTTTAAATGCTCACGAATCT
>JBEBIK010000309.1:0-2949 GCA_040080445.1 Pseudobdellovibrio sp. | reverse complement strand
TTCTTGAATAGCTAAGTGTATTTTATCAAAATCGAGCTCATGTTTATCGTTTAAATTTATTTGCTTTACTTTTTCAGAACCATTTTCGTTTATACTAATACTAGCTCCTTGTTTTTTGTCGATAGACAAACTAATGCTGATTTTTGAATTTTTATCCTGTTCTGCTAGTGCTTGCTGAACAACTTGTGGCAATTCGGTTTCGATAATCATCATTTGTACAAATGCTGAAGAAACAAGTAGCACGGGGACAAGCTTAACCATTACCGCCAGCAAGGGCGCTAAATCCAGTTCAAATTCAGAATTATGATTTACATTAACTTTATAGCGTCCGGCCATATCGTACTCCTAATTAAGAAACTTTTGTGTTGGTCGAAGGAGGGGCTGCATTCGATTTTTTTAAATTCGGATTCTCAGGGTAAACTAAATCTTTATTTAATCCCTGGACATGAGAATTAGTCAGTACTTCCGTAAGCTTTGAACATTTTTCGGTGAGCTGTTCCAGCAATTCATTTTGTTTTGAAGTTAAGAACGAGAAAGCCACCATAGCAGGAATAGCCACAGCTAAACCTAGGGCTGTCGTGTACATCGAAACTGCGATACCGCTCGCTAACATAGCTTGCTTTTGTGCAGGATCGGCTAGAGCTACGGCTTGGAACGAAAGAATCAATCCATGAATAGTACCTAATAGTCCGAGTAGGGTGGCCACATTGGCTAACATCGAAAGATAGTGCAGTCGCTTCGTGTAAAGCGGCACGGTTTCGGCCATGGCAATGTCTTGGGCTTGAAAAATAGTTTCATCGTCTCTGTCTGATTTTTCAATAATAACTTTAAAAGCTTTTGCTAGCGGTTTATCTTCCATCTGTGCGCAAAGCACTAAAGCCTCTTCGTGCTTGCGGCCTATAATTAAGCTTTGCACGCGACTAGTGAATTCATCTACGTTCATTGAGTATTTAACGAAGAGGGTACGAGATCTTTCTATTACAAGAGCAATAACCACCGCTCCTGTTAACATAATAATCCAACCGACTACACCTGATTGTTGAATGAAGTTAAAAAAACCTGACATGAATCCTCCTTGAATTAAAATAGCTCTTCTTGAGCCACTGTATTTATATTTTTAAGCTGCGGTGTAGATCCATTTTTTAATTTGGTCTACACCCATTTTTTGAATCTCATTAAACTTAACGGCATAGTACAGACCTGACTTCGAGTTCAGTCTTTGCTTCGAGTAATTTTTGCGTATAATTTCGCATTCAACGTTAAATGAAATTTCAGTTTTCTGATTCGGATTTACATGGAGCTTTATTTGATCACCCACTTGAACTAACGGGGAGTTGAGCAAACAAAGGGCGCCGCTTTCAGAAATAGAAACGATTTCGCCATCAAAAAAACGAATCGTGTTATGACCAATAACCGGAATTTTAACTTCTACGCGTTGACCTTTTCTTTTAATAAACGAAGATAAATATTCAGATTCTTTTTGCAGCAATAGTTCAAAGCGATCTTTACTAAACTCTTCAAGTTGGTAAATTGGTGTCCATGCATCTAAGTGATCGGCCCAGACATAATTGAAATCCATTAACTGATTTGACTGAATCATCTGAATAACAGTTTTATAGTCGTATGGACCGTATTTTTGTTCACCTATTAAAACGAACCAAGATGTATTTTCGCTTTTCATTAGTTCTCCTAATTTACACTTTCAGGGTCAAAGTTAATTGTCACAGCGGCACCAGCATTTGGAATGTATGTGCCATGTATCGAAACTGAATTTGAAACAGAATCATAAGTCCAACCATTCGTAACACCCTCGGGCACTAGAACTCCCTCAACGATGACGCGAATAGAAGTTAAGATGGGTTTACGAGTTAAAAAAAACTGTGCTTTAATTTGGTCAGAGATTTGCGTACTGATACTATTTAAAATCGTATCAAAATTTGAGCACAAAGAGTTTTTAGAGCCGCCTGTAGCATCAGCTAGTTGCATATAGCGTTGTCCGATTTTACGTCCTGAACCCAATGAAGCTCTGCAAGGCTCATCTAATATAGAAATAGTTGAAACCGCAAAATCGGTAGTTGAGATGCCGCTTGTGAGTGTTTCCAGATATGTTTTGTAACTGTTAATCGAATGCAATGTGGGCTGTGAGTAAGATTCATTTAAATTGATATCATTGTGTGAAAAATCATCTTCGTCAGAAACTATAATAACTGATAAGTAAGCTCCACTTCGACGAAAGCCAGTATTTAAAGAACTATTCAGTGCGGCTTTAAAGCTAGAAAACGCTCTTTCGTCGCCACTGCCGGTAGTTCCCACATTAACATTTTGCGCGAACACAGTTTCTAAACTTGAGGTGGTGTTGTCGATCACATAAATTTTTGGACTAGTGCCCGAACGAAACCTGGCTTGTTGAGCATTGCAAAGAGAGCACACTGAAGAAACAAATTGGTCTCCGTAGAATGCATCACTCGTGGTTACTGCGATTTTAAAATCGTAACCGCGGTTTTTAAAATAATTAATAAAAGAAGGAAAGTTGTTAGCTAAGCTTGTTTGTGAAGAACTCATTGATCCTGAGTTATCCACAACAAATAGTACGTCAAGTTTTCGTGGTTCAAAAGTTAACTGCTGTTGAAACTGAGCAGATGTAGAAAGGACTGAAAATTGACTGCCACCTTTTTCGCAACTAGCAAAAAGTAACAGCGAACTCATCATACCAATGGGTGCTAACTGATTTAAGTTCATGGTATCCTCCTGATACCTCTTCAACATTGGATTCATGCGTTTCTTATCGTCTTAGAAATCCTTTATCGAGAGTGAATATCAGTCTATTCTTAACTTTTTTTATTGCGAATCGGGCTTTAACTCACTGTTTTACCTAGTGTTTGGGTAAAAATGTTTCAGTTTGGTACACAGTATGTGCATGAAATCATTAAGGCTGTCTCTTATACACAT
>JBEBIK010000021.1:0-12735 GCA_040080445.1 Pseudobdellovibrio sp. | reverse complement strand
GCCTTAAAACTGAGTATAAATAAAACGAGATTCTTGGGCGTAAACTCCAAAAAATGCAATTGTTAGTAATAAGCTCACAACAAGTCCCCAAAAAATCAAGGGTGAGCGTTGCCAGATAGATTGCATAAATTTAAAACGCAATTGCAAATAATGAGTTAATTCTAAAAATACAACCGCAACAATAAATATTTTAAAATACGACATCAATACAAGACTCGAGCTGAGGTAATCTAGCTGCTGCCAAGACCAAGTGAAGCTGAGGTTATTTAACAAAGTGAGACTCGTAGACCAATTTGGAGATCTAAACAAGATAGTTGGCGGTGCCACAATTAAGAAAAAGGTAAAACAGATAGCTATAGTTTTAAATAAACCTGAAGAGCTGTTAATTTTAAATTTTGCATAAACATTCTGTCTTAACCCGCGAGTTGCAGAGTCTAAAACAACAAAAACTCCATGCCAAAGGCCATATGCGAGAAAATTAAATGTACCACCATGCCATAAGCCTAAGATCAAAAAAGTTAATAGCACTAAGCCATGAACTCCTATGCGAGCTATAGAAGTAGAAACTAAAGGGTAAAAGATATAAGTACGTATCCAAAGCGATAATGAAATATGCCATTTTTGCCAGTATTGCGTAATCGAAGTTGAAAAAAATGGTCGATCAAAATTTTGCATCAATTTAAAACCCAAAATTTGGGCGGAGCCTATGGCAATATCGGTGTAGCCCGAAAAATCACAGTAAATTTGATAACGAGCAAAGAAAGCCGTGAGGGCTATGCCTGAACCAAAGTGCTGAGTTGGATTTTGGAAAACGATATCAACAACAGGCGCAATCATGTCGGCAATGACTAATTTTTTAAATAGCCCTACGCAGATAAGTAAAATACCAAAAGCCATTTGCTCGTAATTAAATTTTACTGGATTTTGTATCTGAGGTAAAAAACTTTGTGCAGGTTCTATGGGGCCAGCCAACAGATGCGGAAAAAAACTTAAAAAAGCGGCGTAGTTAACAATGCTTTTTTCGGGCAAAATTTGTTTACGATAAACATCAAAAATATAGCCCACAGTTTGAAATGTATAAAATGAAATTCCTAACGGAACGATGATATTAATCGGGTTAAGCCAATTTGTAGCAATACTTAAGTTATTCCAGTATTTAGTAGTAAAGAGCAGGCAAAACTCAAAGCTTAAGGTGGCTATTAAAGCTAAGAATCTAAGACTTCGCTTATTGGTTTTTTGCATAAACTGAGCAGCCAAGTAACTCACAAATGTAGTAGCTAAAATAAAAACCACATAGCGCGGATCAAACGATAAGTAAAACACATAGCTCGCGACGAGTAAGACATAAATTTTAAACCGATTTGGCACCTGAAAATATAAAATAGCAGTCAGAGCTAAAAATAGATAATAAGCGGTCGATGTAAAAGACATTAGGTTTCACCTAATTTATGAAGAAGTGCCTGTTTTAGTTGAGCGTACGTATTGAGCTCGGTAATTTCGCGAGCCGAGAATGAAACTTTAAAATCTCTAGTGATGTAAATAAATAATTCGACATGTCGAATAGAATCCCAGTTGGCAGGCTGTCCGTATTTGGCTGATTCTAAGTCTGTGTTGGCACTTAAATTCATAGTTTTAATAAAAAGTTTTTCAAATTTAGATTCAGAATCACTCATTGGCAGCCTGCTTTTTTAAATAGAGCTCTAAAATTAACTTTTTATCGAGTTTTCCTCTAGAGGTGAGTGGTAAACTTTCGCTCATCAGCCAATAGCTGGGTATACGGTAGCTCGGTAGGTGATCGCGGCTCCAAGTTTCGAGTTCAGATGCAGACATACTTTGGCTAGGCTTAAGGCTGACTGCGGCTACAACAGTATTTTCAGTTAATGAGTGTGGAGCTGCAAACACACAAGCTGCAAAAACTTTGTCATTCATTAATAAAACGCTTTCAACTTCGCTTGGATAAATTTTAAAGCCGCCTCTATTGATAATATCATCGGAGCGGCCCTTGAGTTGTAAGCTTTGTTCATTCAATGAAGCTTGGTCGCCTGTATTAAATTTTGAGCTTTGCAACTTTTCAGCAGTTAATTCAGGCTGACCCCAGTACTCAAGCGCAATACCTTCGCCCTCAATCCATACATTTTGCTGAGCATCGATTGATAAACTCATGCCCCATCCAAGTCCCACAAGCCCAGCATCAGCTACAGAAGTTATTTCGTAACCTGAAACCCAGCTTGCAGTTTCAGTCGTTCCGTAAACATTATAAATTTTTGCAGAACTCACCCAGCGTTTAATTTTTTGTAAAAGATCAGAACTAAAGTTGGCTGATGCACAGTGAATTCTTTTAAGTGTACTGAGTTTTGGAATTTCAGCTGATTCTAAAAGCCGCCAAATAGAAGGAACACTACTCATAAAAGTAATTTGGTATTGATCTACAACTTCAGCCAAGTTTTGTAAGCTCATCGCGCTAAAAGCTTTAGCTATAACAAGCTCGCAACCAAGAAAGAGTGCAAATAAGCTATTGCCGATGAGTCCATGCCCAAAGTGAGTGGGTAAGACACATAAAGTTTTTGTAAAATCTGAAGCAGGTAGGCTGTTTTTAAGCGCATTTAATCTTTGAGTAATAGTCTCGAAATTATGAACAACACCTTTTGGCGTGCCAGAAGTTCCAGAGGTGTACAAAATTAAATTAGCGTGAGGATGAGAGCTCACATTTTTAAAATCGGTAGCTTCGATAGTTGCATCGCCTGATTTAATGCGAAAACTTGCTTTACAGTGGTTGATGAGCTGCTGAATTTCGATTTCAGGGTTAGTGCTATCAATGGGTACAGCACAAGCTTCGTTTAACCACACGGCAAACAGATCAGTAAAAAAAGCTATCGAGTTTCCGTGTTCGATAAAAACTCGCTGACCATTTTGTAAACCTGAAGCTTTAAACTCAGACGCACGTTTTTGTACGCGAGCAAAAAGTTCAGCTCCATTGCAACTCAAGCCTGAGTCAGCCTCAGTCAATTGAGCTTTTGTGTTACATAATTGTTCAACCAGATTCATATTTAAAAGTATGGGGGTAGAAGACAAAAAGGGCAAAAAAAAAGAGCCTCCCGAAGGAAGCTCTTTCAAAGTTTCAAAGCGAACCTAAGTTAATTACTTAACTGGTTACGCCCTGTGAATTACTTCACAAGGTGTTTGAATTCAGCGCCAGCGCGGAACTTTGGAGCCCATGCAGCTGGAATTTTGATTGATTTGCCAGTTTGTGGGTTACGACCCATACGAGCTTTACGTTTAGCTTTAGTGAAAGTACCAAAACCAACTAATTTAACGTCGTCACCTTTTTTTACAGTTTTCTTAACGTTAGTCATAAAACAGTCTACGATGTTTTCGCATTGTGCTTTAGGCATTTTAGTTTCTGCGGCGATCTTTTCGATCAATTGCGCTTTATTCATATTCGTTCTCCTTCTTGAGACGATTGGCTTGTGGAGCAAGCTAATGTTGTTGTTACGTCCTGTTGTTAATCTATCATCCGTGATGTCATCATCAGAAAACAAAAAACAGTTGCCGTCAAGTGGCCGCGGGTAAAGCTTGTCGCTGTGTGGTGAGCGTAGAACTCACCACTGTATGAATTTTTAAGAAGTAGAGTTCTTAAGTCGTGGTCAGGTGGTACTTTACACTCGTTACGATAATTTTCTTTTTGTAAATCAGAGAAAGCTTAATTAACCATGCGGTTTGATTGTGTAAAAGTTGATGATGCCACTTTGCAGTTACAAATTCTGGGAAGATCACCGTGATAAATTCAGTTGGGTGCTCTTTCGAAACTTGGTCGATGAAATCAAGAATAGGTCCGGAGATAGAACGATAAGGTGATTCAAGAACGTGCAATTGCATATTTGGAAACTTATCCTCCCAAGCTATTTTCATCCTTTCGTAAGTCTCATCATCGGTTTTAACAAAGCAAACGCGCAAGTCGTGCGAAATACTCATGCCGTAACGAATAGCATTCATAACACCACGATGAAGCCCAGAAATTGGGATAACCACGACATGGTCAGTTACTTTTTCGATAGTGGGCATGTCGTAATGAGATTGCGAAATTTCTCTGGCAAACATGATGTAGTGCACATGAGTGCGATGAAAAATATAAACCATAGCCGGAATAACAAAAACAACTACCCAAGCCCCATGCGTAAATTTAAATGCAGCAACAACACACAAAACTACAGCAGTGCAAAGCATACCGAAGCCATTTAAGGCAATAGAAGCTTGCCAGCCTTTTTGACGTAATTTTAAGTGGCGAACCACCATGCCGGCCTGAGAAAGCGTGAAAGACAAAAATACGCCGACGGAGTAAAGAGGAATGAGGTAATGGGTGTGGCCTTTAAAAAAGATTACCAGAACGATCGAGGCCATAGATAGGCCGATAATACCATTCGAAAAAACGAGGCGGTCGCCCATGCTAGCTAATTGGCGTGGGGCGTAGCGATCTTTGGCAAGTAAGGAAGCAACTCTCGGAAAGTCTGCATAGGCTGTTGATGCAGCTAAAAATAAAATTAAAACGACAGCAACTTGCAATACATAATAAAAAACACTGTTGCCAAATACTAAGCTGTTCAATTGCGAAATTAAAGTTACACCTTCTATATGAGAAATGTTGTGAGCGTAAACGAGGTAGCTTACTCCAAAAAACAATGACGCTAAAATTAACACCATCAGCATGAGAGTCGTTCGAGCATTTTTAGCTTTTGGTTCTTTAAAAAGTGGAACCGCATCAGACACAGCTTCAATACCTGTTAAAGCCGCGCATCCCGAAGAAAAAGCTTTTAAAATTAAAATTAATCCAATTTCTGGATAGTTGGTTTCAAGTACATCAGATATTGGGTTAACCGAACCGTGGGGATTTTGCATAAGGCCCGAAACGATTAATACACCCATAGAAATAATAAAAAAGTAAGTCGGTATGGCAAAAACGGTCGAAGATTCGCCAATACCTCTTAAGTTTAAAGTCATAACGACTAATATAATCCAGATACAGAAAAAAATTTGAACACTCGCTAAAGCTGGAAAGGCTGATATTAAATTTTCAACCCCTGCCGATACCGACACCGCAACAGTTAAAATGTAATCGATGAGTAAAGCAGCCGCGGCAACTAAGCCAGCACCTTGCCCTAGATTTTCTTTTACAACAATGTAAGCGCCGCCACCTTGTGGGTAGGCTTGAATAGTTTCTCGGTAAGACATGGCCACAATAAACATAAGCACTACAATTGCGCCAGATATTGGTAAAAGCCAATGAGTTGCAAACGGAATAGTGGCCGCAGCGAGCGCTAGTGGAATTACAATTTCTTGGGTTGCGTAAGCAACAGATGAAAGAGCATCTGCAGCTAAAACAGGAAGTGCTTTTCTTTTTGAAATCAATTGATGATGTTGATGAGCTGAATTAAGTGGAGAGCCAATTAAAATACGACGCAATTTTGAAATGAGCATGTTATCAACCTCGGTAACAGCTCAACTATACTCTTCTACTTTTTAAAAACAAGCAGCTTGCTTAAGCTTCTTCGTCGTCGTCTTTAGGGTGGCCAAGTTCGGCCTCGATATCAAAGTCTTCAGGGTTTATATCGGTGTTGGTTGAGGGTATTTTAAAGGATTCGTCTGCCCATTGGCCTAAATCTATGAGCCTACACCGTTCAGAACAGAAGGGGCGGGTCGGGTTATCAAGAGAGTAGAATGTTAAACGCCCGCACTGCGGGCATTTAATTTGTTTAGCTTCCATTGTTTTATATTAAAGACCGCAATTTTGACTTTGGCAACGGGTCATGGTTCCTGTCGCAGCGGGCGTATTACCAATAATCATTGTGTAGTTTAAATTTGTGCTATTCACATTGCCGTTTAAAACCTGCAAAGTGATTAGGGTTTGGTTAGCGCCAGTCCAAGCATCACCGTAAGCGCGGGCTTCAAAACCTTGGCTGTTATTAGTCGGAGTTACCGTCATTTGCAATTGCAATGGATTGCGGTAAGCACCTGAGTAATAAGAAGGATCTGGAATTTGCATTTGTCCACCAGTTAAGTAACCAAGTGCCGCTCCGATTAATCCCCAACCTGAAGGAAGCTGACCTGTGTAATTCACGTATGGGTTTTGACGAGGTCTTGCGATAAATGTAGCGATCGCATTACCGTTTAACTGAGATGGAAATTGTAAAATAATATCCATATATCCGCTTAAGTAGTAACTGCAGTTAGCTTGGCCAATATTTTGGTAGTTTGCAGCACCACGATCACATACGCCCATTGCTAACTTAAAAAATTCTCTCATTTTATTCTGATCTGTCATTCTTAGTGATGTAGTACCAGAGTAGTTGTCTGCATAAAAACCCTGATTCATATTATAGTTAGCACCAATTGTATTTGTTCCGTTGGTACAGATACCGTTTGAATACCAATAGCCATTCGGGCAGGCTGTATTAGTAGAGGCGGTATAGGCCACCGGACTTACATTTCCCTCAGACTGATTTTGCGGTCCGCAACCAGAAAATACTAAACCTGATAGTATTAATGTAGAGACTATTAATATGTTTTTCATAACAAACTCCTTAAAAAACTTTTTATATTCATAAGGAGTTATTACAAAGCCGAGACCAGCTCATATGCAATACAGGTAATTTAGAGTGTCAAAACTTTAGACGTTAACAAATAGGGCTTAGCGGCCGTCTCACTCTGAGACGTCGATTTTGCTGGGGATTTTTCGGTCTTCGAACCTTACTTCATACCCACATGCATTTCACCCTCTCCCAATCTTTGCTTCTACTGGTATCGGGGGAGGGGTATGGGTCATCAACTTTCTACATCACAATTTTCTTTTCTTAATAAGCGAACTAACCCGCTTGCTTATGGCGGGGAGCTTCGTAAGAAGAAAGCTGGTCGAGGCGAGCGGCCAATATCTACAAAGCATCCGATTCATGTGGTTTTCAAAGTTAATCGCGTGAAGCTACGACACAAAAGTTTGAGGTCATTGCAATCTTTCAAGCTACTTCATCTAATAATTAATAAATACGCAAAGCACTTTGGAATTAAGGTAGAGCAGTTCTCTATTCAATTTGACCATATTCACTTATTAATTCGAAGCAAGCGACGCAGACCTATCCATCATTTCTTTAGAGTACTAGCTGGGCAAATAGCACAAACATTTGAAAAAGAGGGGCTGTTGAAAGCGGTGACCGATACCCTCCAAGTCGCAGGGGTGGGGATGTGGAAGCATCGGCCGTTTAGTCGGATTGTTTTGGGAATCAGAGGACTTGGGATTATTCGGAATTATATTCAGCTCAACGAAAAAGAGGCTCGGGGTGAAATCAAGTATCAGAAAAATCGGTTGAGAGGATTATCGACTGCGGATTGGCAGGTTTTGTGGAGTTAGGTTATTTATAACAACAATTTTTATGAACAATGACAGATGAAATCAGCCTATTCTTATCCAATAAGAATACTATTTGCCAAACATCATCACCTTTTTTTTGAGGTTCATTTATTAAATACGTTGGGTATGCTTCTGAGAAATAGTAACCATTAAAGTCGCCTAGCTCCGCTTTAATATCCAATATGCTTTTACCTAGGTATTTGTTTTGTTTTATTAACGAGTAAGCCATGCTAGCTCTAGTTAACTTATTCCCAGCTTTGAATTTTTCAGCTGAGAAATCGCTGTGACCCCATTTTTTTTCAATTCGAGCAAGCGACATTTCTTCGCCTCTCCAAAAGTGCTGGGCGTAGCCGACACTTAAACAAACCAATATAAAAAGTGTATAAAAAAGATATTTATTTTTCATTGGATGCACTTTCCTTAGTTTTAAAAATAAATGAAAAATACCCAATGCAGACTAAAATAATTACCAAACTAATGAGCTGAGATATCGAAAGCGAGCCTAGCAGCGGAACGTTAAAAAACAATCCTCTGAAATCATCTCTAAAATATTCTACGTTAAATCTCAGCAAGCTATGCAGTAAAAGCCATTTAGCAAACAAAAAGCCTTTAACTTTATAAACTTTTTTAGATTCGAAAGTGAGCATCATTAAGAAAATAAAAAACTCGCCTACAGCTAAATATAGCGCTGTGGGGTGTCTGCCATCTAAAGCCCAAGGTAAAAAGCACACCGAACCAAAGCAGCAGCCAGCAAGTACGCAACCTAAGCGGCCTAAAGCATGTGCTAAAGAAAATAAGGGAGTAAAGAAGTCGGCCCATTCGCCGAAACTAATTTTTTTGTATCGGGCATAAATAAAACCAGTAATTAAACACGTAATCAAGCCACCTAAAAATACGAAGCCACCATTCCAGAAGTAGAGCATCTGAATGGGGTCTTTAGCGTAGTAATCCCACTCTTCATAAAATACATGCAGCAGTCTGCCGCCAATAAAACCAGAAACCATCATAAGGAGTGCAATGTCGTAAGCTAATTTGCGATTAGCAGAAAAGTGTTCAACTCGGTATGAGAGTAAAAACAAAAGTGCAGTCAAACTTAAACTAATAACTAGAAAAAATGTGGGAATTTGAAAAGCGCCTATGTATAAATTTGGAATCATGTTTTATCAGTTTTGCCCTCAGTGAGCATAAAGTAAATCAAAAAGCACACGCCACTGACAATGGCCATATCGGCAATATTAAAAGCGGGCCAAGATAATTTACCGTAATGAAAATCTGCAAAATCGATAACATAACGAAATTGTAAACGGTCTAAGTAGTTACCAATGGCTCCTGCAAAGATAAAGCTTAAAGCTAAAATTTGCTTAGTGTCTTCATTTTTAACACCATTTAAGATGTATAAAATTATCAAGCACGCAATAGGCGAAACCATTAAAAAGAATACATCGCGAAATAACGAAGGCATTTGCGATAAAAAGCCAAACGCCGCACCAAAATTACGAACATAAGTAAGATGAAAAAACCCAGGAATTATCGGTAGCGATTCATGCAATTGAAACTGCGTATGTACATAAAGCTTAGTGATCTGGTCTAATGAAATAAATAGACCACTAATGCACATAAGAATTAAATACTTACGCTGAAAATTAAAATTCACGATAAGGCCTCAACACACTTAGGGCATACGCCCAAAGTTTTTTCGGCTTTAGAAATTTCAGTTGAATAAACCCAGCAGCGAACGCATTTATCGCCTTCAGCTTTGCTAGCCAAAACGCCGTAAGCGCCTTTTTTAAGTTCAACACGAGATACGATTAAGATTTCTCTTAAATCGGCTGCTGATTGTAACGAACCTAAAACTTCATTTTCGGCAGTTACTTGCACGGCCGCTTCTAGGCTAGAGCCAATCGTTTTAGTGGCACGTAATTCTTCTAATTTTTTCTGAACATCGGTACGTACGCTTAATATTTGTGTAAATAAATCGTTAAGTGCAGGTTGGTTCCACTCTTCAATGGGTTTAGGAAACTCTTCTAAGAAAACTGAATCTTGAGATTTTCCTTTGAAGTAAGAATAAGTTTCTTCAGCTAAGAAAGATAAAATGGGAGCCATCATTCTAATTAACGACGAAGTTGTGTAATAGAGAACAGTTTGTGCACTTCTACGAGGAGTACCATCTTGTTTCCATGTGTAGAGGCGATCTTTTAAAATATCCATGTAGGTAGCAGACAATGTCACCGTAAAGAAATTATTTAAAAGATGGTAAACTTTGTAGAATTCATATTTTTCATAAGAGTTCGTTACATCCATGATGAGTTGATTCAATTGATGTAACATCCATTGATCCACTTGAGTCATGTTTTTATAGTCCACTTTGTCGGCTTTAAAATCAAAGTCAGAGGTAGAGCCTAATAAAAACCTCATGGTGTTTCTAATTTTGCGATACGTTTCAGTTACGCGAGTTAATTCTTCTTTACCGCAACCTATGTCGTTACCGTAGTCGCCGTATGCGGCCCATAGTCTAATAATTTCTGAACCGCTCTTAGATGAAACTTCATTAGGGTCAATAACATTGCCTAAAGACTTACTCATTTTGCGGCCCTGAGAATCATTCACAAAGCCGTGAGTAATTAAAGCTTTAAACGGAGGTTTTTCAGTAGTGGCCATTGAAGAAAGCATAGAGGTATTAAACCAACCGCGATGTTGATCAGAACCTTCTAAGTAAATATCGGCCTGAGTGTTTTTGTAACCAAATTTAGAATTTGCCGAGTGAACAGCTGCATGACAAACACCTGAGTCAAACCATACGTCTAAGATGTCGCGGCCGATTTTGAAACCTTGAGTACCAAATTCAGGCTTCGCATCCGCTGGTTTTTTCCAAGAAGTTCCGGCAAGAACGTTTGCATCTGATTTATAATAAGCTTCGATGCCGCCTTCGGCTACGATGTCTGCGGCTTTTACCATAATGTCGTAGTCAGCTAGTGGAGTACCAGTTGCGATACAAGTTAAAATAGGAATTGGTACGCCCCAAATTCTTTGGCGCGATAAACACCAGTCTGGGCGATTTTCCATCATGGCTTGAAAGCGAGCTCTGCCCCAATCAGGAAAGAATTGAATATCGTCTAATGCTTTTAAAGTTTTCCCGCGAATTTGTGATTCTTCTTGATCAATACCAATAAACCATTGAGCTGTTGTTCTAAATATTAATGGAGTTTTAGATCTCCAGCAGTGTGGGTAGCTGTGCACAAATTCAGAAAATTTAAGTAAGTGGCCTGAAGTGCGAAGTTTTTCGACGATCATCGGATTTGATTTGAAGATGTTAACACCCTTCATTTCCGCAAACTCATCTGTAAACTGACCTGCATCATCAACCGGATTTAATACTGGTAAGTTATATTGTTTTCCAACTCTAAAGTCGTCTGCACCATGGCCTGGAGCTGTATGAACTGCGCCAGTACCAGCGTCTGCTGTTACGTGTAAACCTAAAACGATAATTGAATCGCGATCAATAAACGGATGGCGAGCTTTGCCTAATTCAAGTTCTGCGCCTTTTAAAACAAATTTTTCAGTTAGAGTTAAACCAATTTCTTTTTCAAAAGATTCTTTTAATGATTTTGCGATAACGAGGTTTTGTTTTTCGCCGTTAATTTCGGTAGCAAAAACGCCGTAGTCAAATTCAGGGTGCAAAGAAATACCTGTATTAGCAGGAAGAGTCCAAGGAGTTGTGGTCCAGATAACAATCGAAGTTTTTTGAGTTGGATTACCCAATTTTTTTAAAGTGTCTGCATCGTTGACTACGAACTTTACAAATATCGAAGGAGATTTGTGATCGTGATACTCAACTTCAGCATCAGCTAAAGCTGTTTTTAATGTCCAGTTCCAGTAAACGGGTTTAACACCTTGATAAATCACGCCGCGTTTGAACGCGAGTGCAAACTCACGAACTTCTGCCGCTTCATATTCTTTCGACATGGTTAAGTATGGGTTTTGCCAGTCGGCCATAACACCTAAGCGTTTAAATTGTTCGCGCTGGTGATTTACCCAGTGATTCGCTTCAGCTCTACAGAGCGCCAAAATTTCTTGATCTGTTTTAACTAACTTTTTTTCAGATAAGTCTTTCATCACTTTGTGTTCGATAGGAAGTCCGTGGCAATCCCAGCCTGGAATAAAGGGAGCGTAGTGGCCGGTCATGCCTTTATATTTTAAAATAAAATCTTTTAAAGATTTATTAAGCGCATGCCCAATGTGAATTGAACCATTCGCGTAAGGAGGGCCGTCAGGTAAAGTGAAACCTTTGTTGTTTTTATTTTTTTCTAAAACGCGTTCGTAGATTTTGTCGCTTTCCCATTTAGATATGATTTTAGGTTCATTAATGGGTAAATCGCCCTTCATCGGAAAGTCTGTTTGAGGCAGACGAATAGTATTTTTGTAATCAGGGGTGTTTGTGGGCGTTTGTGTGGGGGTCGACAAGTGAAATCTCCTTCAAAACTAAGTTTTAAAATCTATCAAATCTACTCAGCTAGTACAAGCTCAGTTACTAAGTCTAGATTTGCACTTGGTGGGTCAAATTTTAAACTGGAATGTGTTACCTTTTCTATGTGAAATCAAATACTTATGTGTTAATTTTTTTGCTTTTGGGGAGCTTACTTTGTAGTTCTTTAAAAGCGCAGGAAACTCCTGTTGAAGAGCCCGAAGAAGCTCCTAAAACAGTAGCTATTCAAAACCGTCCTTACATCTTAAATAAAGAAATAGGCGTTTATTACTCCTATATGCCTCTTGATCATTTTAATCACTTTCACGCTTTTGGTGCGAATTATTTAAACTATTTTAACGACTATTTAGCTTGGGAAGTTTTCAACGCGGCCACTGTCACCAAACAGTCGACTGGCTTGGCAGACAGGCTACTTAACGACTTTGGAGCGGTGCCAGATACCTTCGATATATTACAATATTATTTTACCAGTAGCGTTATCTACACACCAATTTATATGAAGCATTTGTACAAAAATAAAGAGATTCGCTTTGGTGATATTTCTTTTGTTGCGGGCGCCGGAGTGGCAAGGTTTGAAAAAGCTCTAAATGCCAACATGGTTGAAGCTGGATTTATAACCCGTTTCATCGGGCAAGAGGGACTTAATTTTAAATTCGATGTGCGCTACAAAACTTTTTTGAGTGGGAATTTACGACCGAATATATCTATTGGTTTAGTTTTTACTTATAATTTTACAGAAGAAGTTCAAAATAAGCAGGCTCTAGATGAAGAATAAAATACTCGCAAACTTCATTCTAGTTTTAAGTCTTTGCGGTGCCAGCGCTTTTGCAAAGGACGTCTATGACATACCTGAAGT
>JBEBIK010000308.1:0-2979 GCA_040080445.1 Pseudobdellovibrio sp. | reverse complement strand
AAATAAGCTCCTCCAGCTACAATTAGTAAAATTAAATAGAATTTGAATTTAGGATTAGCCATCAAAGAACCATTTTGAACTGCAGACTGCGTAGCAGTTTGAGGTCTACTTTGACCGGGCTGATTCGGATTAAAATTTTGCATCGGCTGAGCTTGGCGTGGCATTCCAACCTGATTAGGTTGAGGACGAGCTCCTAAGTTTTGCTGAGGCCTTAAAACTGGTGCACCACCTCTATTAGCTGGAACTCCCGCTCGTGCTTGAGGTGCAGGTTTAGCCACAACTGCATTTTTAGGAGGAACTGCAGTTAACTTGGGTTTGATTGGCAAAACAGCAGCTTTTTTAGTCGGAATCGATACCACGGCTTGGCCAAGATCATACTCAACATTAAACTCGCTGTCGCCAACTAGAAAGTTAGAGTTATTAACGATCTTCCACTTCTGAACACTCTCACCATCAACAACAATTGCATTTTTCTGACTTAAATTTGCGACCTCTAAATCTCGGTCAACAACCGATACGCGCGCATGTGTACGGCTGATTTGTGGATCATTCATTAAAACAACGTCGTTCTCTGGGCCACGGCCTATTGTAAAGCTAGTTTTGCTCAACTGAAATACCTGACCTGAATGTGGTCCCTTGACCACAGTCATTTTAATTTTAATCTCAGGTTTCTGTTGCAAAGCTGCCGACATTATTTAAATTACTCCTTCTTATCCTGCCAATTGTACTAAAGTTAAAATAAAATATTGAGGCTCTCCGTCCGCATTTAAAAATGCCTGACAAAAAATTTCACACTCAAACTGTGAAAACGGAATTTTATCCATTTGCTTCTCGTACGGAGACTGTTTCGATCTCGCCACCAAGGCATCAATATTTTGCACTAAGGCATTATCTGTTATGCTTTGATAGGTTTGATTTAATATTGCGTCTTTACTTGTTTGAGCTAGCTGCTCGAAATTACCGTTTACAGCCACAACTCTTTGATCTGCATCAACGACTATTACTGGATGTGAAATCATCTCAACTAAATTAGAAAATTCTAAGTCTTTATTTTGTTGAGGCTTTTGCGATGAGCCTCCACTTTCACCACTCCATGCTCGATTTAAGATCGTATTTACATTCGATACGAGTTTTTGAAACACCGGATAATCGAATGCCACTTCTGTGCGGTCTGATTTATCAATTAAAGCTTTATCAATTTGTAGATTCAAAGTACGAATTGGAAACTCAATTAGTCTCGCAAATAGATAATACAAAATTAGACCTAATACTGAAGAAATAATCAGTGTTTGCATAAACAAACTGATAATTCGCCCTTCATCGATATTTAATGATCCTATATCATAAGTAACAATAGCGTGATATTTGGGCGTGGCTTCGCCTGATGATGGATCATAAATCGCTATCGGGAATGAAGCTCCAATTGTACTTGAATCTAATTGTGCAAACGCTGCTCGCGATTCTTTGCGCGCAGTTAAGACTAATGGGTTAGATCCATCGCGACCGGCTTTTTCAGGTGGAGCCACAATTAAACCATCCGATTGTTGAATGATAAAGGCTTCTTTAATACCTTCTTCTTTCATAGCTTCATTTACTGATAAATTACCTAGCTGGCCTGATAGCAAAGCTTGTTCATTAAACTTTGCCATAGCTCTTGCAACAGACTTTGCACGCTTTGTGGCTTCTTTTAAATTAGATTCTTTAACTATACTTGTAAGCGGAATCGTTGACAGCAATGTTACAGAAAAAATAAATATAATTACAAATCCCTGAAGTATTTGTTTAAATGAAAATAAAATTCCAAGTCTGTAGATAGCTGGCATAACCACGTTTTCAACATAGTTCTCCACCTTTTCTGCAAGAGTAAGTTGAGGTTCAGCTGCTTGTTGAGGTTGCTGATTCTGTTGACCGAACTGATTTTGTGTTTGATACATTTGCGGTGCTTGCTGGTAACCCATCTGCATTGCCGCTCCACCTTGCTGTGGATAATTCATTTGCGGAGCTCCTAATGGAACTGGCGGCGCTGGTGGTCTTTGCATTGGAACTGGTGGATTCTGCATCGCTTGTTTTGGCGGACTTTTAGGACGAATATCTGGAGCCGGAATAACATCCATGATCACATCGAATAAACTGATTTTATCACCTACACGAACAATTGAGTTTTGAATTTTAACACCATTAACAAAAGTACCGTTACTCGACTTAAGGTCGACGATCATCATTTTATCTTTATAGACATGAATTTCGCAGTGCTCTTTCGAAATACCAAGTGATTGAACTTTTAAATCACTCACTCCGCCTCGTCCGAAAACGTTTTTTCCGAGCCTAAGATCATATATTTGGCCCGCTTGCTGACCTGATAAAACTCTAATTGACCACATACAAATGATCTCCAACTTCTAATTTTTTAGAATCTATAAATCCCGACTTGGTTTCAATCACAGAATGTGATCTCCAGAAAGGACCAACGAATCTAAATGGACCGACATTTTTAGCTAAGTTTTTAATTTCCATTTTTTTATCAACAAAAATACAATCAATCGCAAACTTCATAAAAAAAGTATGGATGTTGTTGCAAGGTCTTATCCACAAAGCTTCGTGAGCTTCTAGATTTTTGCGTCCTAATAAGCCTTTTCCGCGTGACCAGAAACCTTCAGCTAAATCTAAGCGATCTAATAAAAGTTCGGCACCAGCAGAAGATGTTTTATATAATTTTGCCATCTAGCCTGCCCCTCCACCGTACATCATTTTAACTGCAACTGGTCCGAAAACCATGATGAAAACTGCAGGTAAAATAAATAACATAAGAGGAATCATAATTAACTGCGAGGCCCGAGCACCCGCTTTTTCTGCGCGTAAAAATCTTTCTAAACGCATTTGTACCGATTGATCTTTTAACACTTGAGAAATACTAGTACCTGAAGCTTCGGCATCAATTAGCACGGCAACAAAACTCGTAATCTCTGGCATATCTAAACG
>JBEBIK010000307.1:0-2992 GCA_040080445.1 Pseudobdellovibrio sp. | reverse complement strand
CGGAAGCCAGTTTTTTCCTTCGCAAGAATAACCGCCGTCATCGCCAGCTTCGTGTTTTAATTTTTTATTATCTTCACATTTACATTTTTCATAATCAAAACCTGCGATACCTTCTGGTTTATCACACTTAGGCTTTGGATCTTCTTTTTTACAATTTGGCGCAGGATCACCCGGTTTTACAAAAACCGCTCGATTGTCTTTACAAACACACATTGCTGCACCATCAACTGTGGCTGGATCTAAACCATCAGCACATTGAGGAGGTGGCACTGGAGGCGGAGCAATAACTGGAGCTTCGCAACTTTGACCAAAATTAACTAATTTACCTTTAGCTGCAGGAACTGCCGCTTCTGTAACTGGAGCATCAGGAGCTTTTGGCACTGGGCAACCGCAAAGCTCTGTACCTTTTTCGTCAATTGTACGTTTGTTTAAGGCTGTTTTATCATTTGCCGACGCTGCATAAGAAGATTCATTACCATTGTATAGACCTATATAAAGTGCCGGTTTTAAACAGGCTTTATCTCTTAATTTAGCAATGGCTCTTTCAGTAAATAACCAACGTCTGTGTAATTGGTCACAAGCTAATTTTTGATTTACTTCTCGTGTAGCCGTTTTTGCAAAATCTGCTTCACAAGTTTTAATCGCGCGACCAATCTCTTGTTCAAATTGTAATTGAGTTTTTACTAATTCTTCATCTAAAGCTAAATTCCATTCACCTTTATCAAACGCAATCGCTAAGATACCGTCTTTTTTAGTTAAAACACCTTTAAGGTAAGAATTCGTTAATGCGTAGTCATCTTTTTGTTGGTCGGCCTCAATAGCTGCGATTTGGTTTTCGCGTGGCTCAATTCCATCGTAGTTTGTTTCATTAAACTTTATAATATCATCAGAACTTGATAAACGGCTTTTACCGTCGCAAGTTTCTCTATTCGAAGGGCTTGTAAAGTGAGTCGCGTGTTGATATTCAGCTGATCTTCTATCGATACAAGCTTCTGAACCATTAGGGTATCCATAAATAATTGGATTACAAGCTACCTGAGTAGCGCCTTTTGCAGCGCAGGCTTCATTTGCTTTTTGAACGAAAGATAAATTTTCATTATTTTTATATGTTGCAATGGCTAAATCAATTGAACAACCCGCGCGCTTATTGCCATTAATGTTATCTACTGTTCCATAGGCACCGATGTAACCAGCAACAACACATGTTTCCGCATTATAGGGAATAGCTACAACTCTTGTATTACCTCTAGCATCTCTTACTCTAACCGACTCACCTTGCACTCTAACGGCAGCTGACGGAGTGGCTTTGCCCGACACTTGTCCTGCACTTGTAGGTGGAGGCGCTAGCACTGGAGAGGCCGCAAACGTCTGTTCTCCAAATATCACTTTATAAAAATTATCGATAGCTGCAGAGGGTTTAGATTTTTTAGCTGGAGCAACACTATTTTTTTCAGAAGTAGCTAAAACTTTACGAGCATTCATCCACATTAAACGCATTTTAACGATGTAACCTGCGCGTTCCTGTTTTGTTAACGACTTCCACATCTGCGGAGTTACACGCGGAAAACCCTGAAATCTTGCAAAGTCTTTTTTGTATGTATCAACTTGTTGGTGTTCAGCGTTGTCGTTCTGAATTTCAGATTTATTTTGACGAAATTTATCGCCTTGTTTTTTTAAATTAATATCACTACCTTCAATACGTTTAAAAGCATCTTCCACGCGGTCAAGATCACGAGCCGTAAGAGTCACACCATTTAATTTTGCCCATTTATCTGTTTCGCCGTACATTTGTACAGTCTGCGTTTTACCACCTTGTGTAAAACGCAAAATAGGAACTTCAACGCCTTCAGTGTTTTTTGATGAATCAATGCTCACTTCTGGCATCAGCATATTTTTATTTTCTTTAACAAAGGCTTCTAGATCCTTATACACATATCCAGGAATAGTGGATTTTGATTTTTCCCAGAATTCACCCAGAGTGATTTTTTTGTCGAGCCCCAAATCTTTTACCGTTTGCTGAATGTTTTGCTTTGTAAGCTTTTCGGCTTCTTTACCCATTGCAACTGGCGCAAACACCATGGTTAAACATGATAAATAAGCAGCCATCCACTTAGCAGGTTTTAGATAAAAGTTTTTCTTCATTTTTGACCTCATTTGATACTTAAAATAAGAAAAATTCTGAAGAATTCTTCACATTATCTTTTCGGTACATATAGAACATTACTTTATGAGACATTTAAACAATCATTATGTTACGTTTCATAATGATCCAATCCAGACTAACTTCTGGTCTTTAACCAGCGATCTAAGTCTTGTTTAAAGTCTGCATTGGCGTTATTGAACTCAACACGAACTCCAAATTCGAGTCTTTCAATAACTTCTGCATCGATTTCAAGTTTAGAAACTTCGATGAATTTTACTTTTATAATCTCACCATTTTTAAATTCACTAGGCACATCAAACGATAAGCGACTACCCGTTGTTGAAATAGACTCAGTTAAGGCTTTTAAACCATTAACACTGGCTGGAGTACGAATATTAAATCGCGTGGCATTTGAAAGCCAATTTGCTCTACGATCTAAATATGGAAATCTAAAATAAGAGGCAATAACTAAAACGCTCAATGTGCAAATGATAGCGAGTATAGAAAACACTTTTAAAAATATGGGATCAATCGAGTTGCTATCGACATTATAAAGTCTGTAGGCATTGATCAACAACACCAGCAACAGAGTAATAATGGCAAGCGACCACGAAAGCTTGTGGGGCCTAAAAAGTAAAATCCCCGTTACAAACAATAGTCCGAGCCACACCCAGTCCATTGCGGGAATGCTCTGTAAAAATGGAAACATAACACTTATGTCGTACCAATTTTTAATTCCAGATCCCGCAAAACTGATGAGTATGTTTCCGATAGGTGCGAACAGAAAAAGTACCGCAATAATATAAACGCCTGTTGGCTTTTTCAAAGCTGTCTGACTCATGTTGAAAT
>JBEBIK010000306.1:0-2993 GCA_040080445.1 Pseudobdellovibrio sp. | reverse complement strand
GCTTCACCGTATTTAATTTTTTTTAGAATAATAAAACGGCCTTGTTTTTCGCTCAAAAATGACTCCACAGGTGAGAATCATATTACGTCTATTTGGCCAAGTCTTCGAATTTTCTGTGCCGATTTTGCGATTTTTTGAATTATTAGAGTATCCTTATCAGCTGCGGCATAAGCCACCACCATTAAGCCTCTTAACAGGTTTTCATTTTCGGCTTCGGGCCACCAGAGCTTAAATAAATCGAGCACCCAAAATGGCATCTGAGCCGTACAAAAACACTCTTCATCGCTCAAATTTAAGTCTTCCTTAATAGCAGCTGCATTAATGTCTTCAAAAAGTAAAACAACTCTATCATTCAGCCGCAAGCAAACCCCTGAAAACTTTGAAAAATATGAGTTCTCAAAATTGTCGCTGCTTATGTTTTGAATTTTCTGTGCACTTTGCAAATAAGTATCTATTTTTGAATTGGACTCAAAATTTTGATACTCGCCGATAAGACTTGGCGCTTTGTATTTATCTGTAGACAACACAACAACCGGCCCATCAGCAAAAATACTATTACGTAAAACAATAATTGCATAGGC
This sequence comes from Pseudobdellovibrio sp., assembly GCA_040080445.1. Taxonomy (GTDB): domain Bacteria; phylum Bdellovibrionota; class Bdellovibrionia; order Bdellovibrionales; family Bdellovibrionaceae; genus Pseudobdellovibrio. The sequence goes on along the minus strand of JBEBIK010000306.1, from coordinate 2,412 downwards.
TGGTAGTTTTTCTATTTTTTCTTTTTCTAGTCGGTGCGTGATTTGTATTGAAAATATTCTTTTTTTAGAAAGTTTTTCGTGAATTTCAGCACACAGTTCATCACTTACCAACACTTCACCAGTTATTTCGTTTTCAGAACTCCAAACAACAAGGTTGGTGTCGGCATTTAAAGTTTCAATATATTCTAGCCATTGCTGACGATGATCTTTAGCCTGAATATTATAAGATTGTTTCAGCCAGTTTTTATTTAGGGTTTCAAGAAATGAACATCCATTTTTAACAATTCCTACAAAGTTTTTGTGCGACATAAACTGCAACTGAGCCGAAGTTATATCATATAGAGCCATTTCTAAATTTTGATAAACTCGCATTAAGCATTTTGACTGAAAATATGTTTCAGAATTTTTTTTGTTGAGCGCTACGAAATTTTCAGACCGCGTGTAAGATGTCATCTTTACATTTAATACCAAATCTCAATGCAGGATAACTGTGACTTTCAGGACACGACTTATGTCTTGTTTTGAACACTCGGAATGAATCATTGCCTGCAATAGAGTAGAAGCCATAGAATGATAGTCTACGAGGTGATTATGAAAAATGTTTTAACAAAAATTGTGTTCGTTGCGCTGACCGCTGCTCCGTTAAGTTCTTGGGCTTTATTTGAGGCGAGACTTACTTATGGAAGCTTGGCTTCTCAGCAAAGCTTAACTGACTTATGCCAAGGCTCATGTGCCGCCCCCTCGAATGCTCCTGCTATAATTCCAACTTTTGGGTTAGGTGCTGATGCAATTGTGGAATTGCCATTTTTTCCTTTGGGCGTTGGCCTAAGAATGGAAGACATGAAGTTATCGGCATCAACTTCGTCTATTGATGCGGAATTAAAATACACTCGAACTGCACTTATTTTAAACTATAGACTTATAGATACCATTGTACACTTTGGACCGATTGCTACATTCGGTATTTCACATACTGGAAGCATGAGTATTAAAGAAAATGGCACGAGCCGAGTAGACTTATCTCCAGGGTCACTTTCTTCTTATTCGGTTGGTGTGGAGCTCGGTATAAAACCATTAGTAGTTTTACCACTCAAAGTTGGTGCGGAAGCTGGTTATATGTCGTTTAACTGGGGTAAAGTTACAAATACTATAGACTCGAGCCAAAAAGATATCGACCTAAGCGGCGTCTACCTCAAAGTGTTTCTAGGTCTTGATATATAAATATATATCCCTAAGACCAGCAATTAAATTTAGAACTTAAAAATAACCTCCTGTTTGATGTAGACTGTTAGAGTAATCTTTAACAAGAACATGGAGGTTTTTGTGTTTTTAATGAGTCTTATTTTATCCGCTACTATCGCCCACGCAGCTACTGTAGCTGACAGAGCAGCATGTACATTACGTGGCAATCAACTCACCAGCTATTTATCTGCTGAAAAGAAAAAAGAGCTTTATGATCTTTGTATAAGAAACAAAGAATCTGCTACTTCAGCAGAAACATTGCGTTCACAAATTGCTACTTTAAAAGATAAAGAGTTAGGTTGTTACCAAGAAAGAAGCTTATGGCAGAGGCTTACAGGACCAGAACGTTTACCTACTCAAGCTGACGTAGACAGATGTGGCGCTGCCGCAAAAGCAAAACAAGCTGAGTTAGATAAATTAAATGCTTCTTTAGCTCAACAAGAAAAAGATCTCGCTGTTGCTGAAAGTTCTTTTAGAGCTCAAAATGTGGCCGCATCAGCAACTGTAGACGAACGCAGCCGCGTAGACAATCTTGTAAACAGAGAATTTGATACTATGAAATTGTCAATAATGAGCACAAGACTGCAATCTGCGGATGCTGCTCTTCAATTAACAAAAATGGCGACTGCAATTGATAACTCAGCAATGGGTTTATACATGAGAGATAGAATGGCGGGTCTTTTAAATTCTCCTTCTTTCTGTGAAGCTGCAAAAGCTTGTCCTGCTGCTCGCACAATTAAAGGTTCTGATTTAAATGGTGTGTTCAACTCGACAATGAATACTGGCGTTAACAAAGAACGTGAAGTGACTTCTTCAGCACCAGCTAGCGCAAAACCTAAGTCTACTGACACTGGTAAATAATATCCCTAAATAATACAAACTAGACTCGGCTCTCGGGTCTAGTTCTTTTCTCTCAAAATCAAGTTAAGCCTTAATTAATCCGAAAACAAAGTATGTCGAATCTTCGCAAATTGTATGCATTTACATTTTTATTTTTTGTGAGCACTCTTTACAGGCGCAAACATACAGATTAAATGGCGATTATTATATTCGTAGCTCTCCGAATTTTTTGAAATCAGATAAAAATGAAGTGGGCACCTTATTTAAGGGTAGCTCTTTTACAGTATTAAAAAAAGTGAGCTTAAACAACGGAGCCGAAGGCCTTGAAAT
>JBEBIK010000305.1:0-2998 GCA_040080445.1 Pseudobdellovibrio sp. | reverse complement strand
AGTAGAAGACCGCGTTGATTTTTGGGTTGAAGACCCAGGGCAAATTTGTTTTTGGAATTACCGAGTTAAAAAAGAATTAAAAACTTCTGAAGTGGCTAACGGATTATAAACCAACAACCGAACTTGCGCTCTGCCCGCGTGTTTCTTCAACACTCACTCGAACTTTTTCTACACCAAGTTCTTTCATCTTTTTAAAAATACTTTTAGCAAATAACAATGATAAGCATTCAACACTGGTATTCGTAATTGGTAACCAAATTGTTTCGGTTACAGGAAACGAATAAAAACGGTCTCTAAAATGAATATCATAATTTTTTCCGCTAGTGCTAATATGATATTTCATATCTGGGTGTTTTTCTGGTAGCAACACATGCTCGTCCCAAACATCGCATTGGTCTTTGATGATTTTTTTTAATACATTAAAATCGACAAAGTAACCCTTAGCTTCATCTTGAGCTTGGTTTGACGCAAAAATATCAACTTTAACTTGATAATTGTGGCCATGGAGCATTTCTGCCGAATTTTCGTCAAAAATTAAAAAATGTGCAGAAGAGAATTTGAAATTTTGCTTAGCTAAATGTAGTGTGGTTGAATGATGCATATACGAGGTAACCTATCATGAAATACGAATTGAAACAGCATTTTCACATTGAATCAGCGCGTTTTTTGCCTAATTTACCAAAAAATCACCCCTGCTCTAATATGCATGGGCATAGTTTTAAAATTGTCTTAACACTGAAAGGCGATTTAGACCCTAAGATCGGCTGGGTTATGGATTACCATGAAATTACTCAGGTTATGAATCCTTTACTTAAACAACTCGATCATAAAGTTTTAAATGAAGTTGCAGGTCTTGAAAATCCCACTTCTGAACTTTTAGCAAAGTGGCTTTTTGAAAATGTTTCAGTTTTAATTCCGATACTACAAAAAGTAACAGTCATGGAAACCACTGCCACCGAATGCAGCTACCCAGTTAATTAGTAAAATCTGAATTAACTTTTACTGCTTGGCCTAAGAATTTTGTAGCTGCTTCGCTCGTAATGCTATTGGGTGGGTACAACATTACAATCGTACTGCCCATTCTAAATAGACCAAGTTCATCGCCCTTGTTAATCGGCAAAGAGTAATTTTTTTCATTAATAGCGTTTGATAATAATTGATTACCTACAATTTCAGAATCGAATGACAAAACAATATGCCCTACATTCGTAGCGCCAACAAACATAACGCCTACCAAACCTTTGTCTGTTTCAATTTCAACTAAAACTCTTTCGTTAATTGAAAAGAGCTCATGAATATTTTCAGTCGACCAACTATTCACTGGCCATAAAGCACCCGGAATATGGCGAACAGTTTTAATAATTCCTGTTACTGGCGAATGCACACGATGATAGTCCGTTGGGCAAAGGTAGTAGGTTAAAAATGTGCCATTGGCATATTTTTCAAGCGCATTTTTATCTTTGGTAAATGACTCCACTGAATATGTTTTATTTTTTGCTTGGATGAGCTTACCATCAGTAATTTTTGCAGCTTGAGTGATGACTGAATCGGCAGGATGCAGAGCCCAAGTTGTGCCACAGGGTCTAATGCCCGCTTTAAGTTTTCGAATAAAAAACTCACCAAGACTTGGGTATTTTTCTATTGAAAATTCGGCCTCTTCGAGATTAATCGAGTAAGCTTTTGCAAAATTTGCAATAATCAGTTTGTTCAAAACGCTTGGAAGCCTGATATGAACGAGCTGACCCATTATGTAACTTAGGTGGTTCTTTGGTAAAAATCTGGTGATTGCTGACATAGGCTGATCTTGCTATATTCTTTTTGAAATGTCGAAGATTTTTAAAGACCTTAAACTACCTATAGATCAGGAGCTAAATGAGCATTTAGCCTGGCTTGTGCCTAATCATGGTGAATATCGTATTTTAAGGCAGTCTGTCGATGCTAGAAAAAAACACTCTCCACATTTTGTTTACACTATTGAAGTGGCCGAAAAAGATGAAATTTTAAGTCTCGAAAAATTTGAACTCCCACCAATTCAAAAATTGCCACCTAATTTTAAAAAACCCATTATCGTAGGCTCAGGGCCTGCTGGTTTATTTGCCGCTCTTCGTTTAGTAGAACGCGGAATTCCATGCAAACTTTTTGAACGCGGTAGCCCGTCTGCCGACCGCATAAAAGGCATTAATAGATTTTGGCGTTACGGCGAGCTCGATACCCGCAACAATGTTTGTTACGGGGAAGGTGGCGCAGGTCTTTACTCTGACGGAAAACTAATTACTCGTATTAAATCTGATCATATCCCGTATGTGCTTAACCGTTTAGTGCAATTTGGTGCCCCTGCCGAAATTCAATGGCTTTCTAACCCTCATGTTGGCAGTGATAAAATTCGCCGAGTTATTCCTAAAATGCGTGAATTTTTAGTAGCTCATGGTTGCGAAATTTTTTACAACTCCCAAGTAACTAAAATGATCTACGGAGATCGTTGCATTAAAGGCGTCATCACCGAACAAAACGAATCTCATTACTCCGATCATGTTATTTTAGCTACTGGCCACTCAGCTGAAGATATGCTCAATCACTTAATTGAGTCCGATGTTTTTGTTGAAGGTAAATCTTTTGCCATGGGTTTACGCATTGAACATCCACAAAGAGAAATTAACGAAATTCAATATCGTCAGTTTGCAGATCATCCTAAATTAGGCTCTGCCAATTATAAATTAGCTCATCACGACGACAAAACAGGTATTGGCGTTTACAGTTTTTGTATGTGCCCAGGCGGCTATGTTTTATCGAGCGGTACCGAAAAAGACGCTCTTGTATGCAATGGAATGAGTAATTTTAATCGCAACTCTCCTTTTGCTAATGCGGCGATAGTCGTGAGTATTCAGCACGATAAGCTTTTTGGTAATGACCGCCTAGGCGGCATGAAAATGCGCCGAGAACTCGAAGTACAAGCGTTTAAATCGGTACAAAATGCTGGCGGCACTAAAGAGATGCCCGT
>JBEBIK010000304.1:0-2999 GCA_040080445.1 Pseudobdellovibrio sp. | reverse complement strand
AGAGTACGAATTTAAACAACTTGCTGCTGCATAAAATCGACTCCACTTTTTCGGGGCCAGATCAATATGGGTAAATTAACATTGCAGAGTCTGTATGCTTATAAAGTTATAATTAAAAGTTATTATGTGCATGCATTGATTGATACTAAAAAGGAAAAAGAGGCTTTGGTTGAATTAGAAGCTATAGGCCAAATCGTTGATGAACATTTAAAAATTATAAAACCTGACGATACTCTTGAAACAGTAATTGCAGCTCATGATTTAAGGCTGCAAGCTCTTAATCGCTTTTCAAAGACTTACTCGAAGTCTCCAAAATCAAAAGCTCTGAAGGAGCAATATGTTGCTCTTGAGAAAAATTTTAAACCGTTACGAGATAAATACAAATTAAAGTCTGAAAATGCTTATGCTGCCTTGAATGATTCGGCCGCTCGTGCAAAAGAATATGATGAATGGGCTAAAAAACGTAAAATTGAAGAAGAACAGGCTAAACTTAGAGAACAAGAATCAGCGAATAATTCGGTAGTATCAAGCAATGAGGAGCAAGTCGAAGTTGGTTCTTGTACTTGTATTAAGCGCGAACAGTATTGGGTGGCCGGAAGATCGGCTAGCGGTTTAGTAAAAGCTCAGTTGGGGCATCATGAATATAGAGATGTAAAAGTTCCGTGCCCATGTACAAATTAAATAAGTAGCGGCAATAACCAGAAGAGTATCTTGTAGAATTACAGATTCAAGACTTGGGCAGAAACAGCCGAAGAGTTAGTATCAATCATTAAGGTTCGAGTCCGAACCAGAACACACAGTCAATAGATCAAGAAAAGTCAGAAAGAAATTAGAATATAGAAATGTTAGAGATAGTAGCCATTAAAGCTACTGAAGAAGAAGTCGTGGTTCGCGAAGAACCGTATACCAATGAATTTGAAAAAGAGCTTAAGAGAATTATGAAAGAGTCGAATTATTCGAATGTTTCGATGATTTATAAGAAGTTTTATAAAGAGACGGAGAGACCTGAGAACCTTAATCGACTACTCAGTTGATTAAGATCTCACAAAGATGAAGCATTTCCTTATCGAAAATTTTAAAACTTACCTCACCACAACGATCACTAAATTACTCTGTACATTGTTGCCATTCACATCGATTGCAAAGCCTTGCACTTGATAAGTACCTGCAGGAATATTGTGCCAAGTGTAAGGGTAAGCATTGCTATTAGCTACGCGCTGACCATTTACAGTCCAGTATCCTGAAGTTAACGATGCGGCTGGTGCAGCTGTAGCCGAGCAAGTGCCACTGCTGCCAGCCATTAAGTTATTAGGGCATGTAATTGTTAAATGTACAGGAGTAAGATCTTTTGTTTTAAAATAGGATAAGTCCTCAGTTGTTAGATCGGCTTCGCTCAAACCAACAAATCCATAGTTGTTGGCGTTGTCGACATTAATGTAGCTGTTAGATTTATCGCTTCCGCCATTAATCATGTCAAAAATGACGCTACCTACTTTATGAACATAGGGCGAAGTGTCGCCTGCGTAATGAGTAATTACAATTGAGCCGTTACGTGTAGTTGATTGTAAATTTATTTTTTTAACAGGCTCATAATTTTGGTTAAGTTTGTAAACTCCAACAAGCTCGGAGTCGCCTTCAGAAAATTGAGTTGGACTTAATTTTTTGACAAGCAAACCAGCAGAATCCGTTTCTAATAGTATATGAAATAATGAGCTGTCTTTTTTAAAAACTAAGTTGTACTTCTGTGCAGGCAATCCGCTCACTATAATTACAGAGTCGACTTCGTCTGCAGTGACGCGTGGAAGTTCTATAGATAATAGTTTTTGATTAGATGGTGTAGGCGTTAGGCTTCCATCAGGTTGAGCTAAATAATATGAAATATGACCATTGTTAATTAAGTTACTTTGCTCAGGTGTGCTTGTCATAAGTTGCAAAAAAGCATGGTTTATTTTGATTTGTCGCGATTCTTTTTCGATTTGATGACCGATTAAGTAGTTAATTCGACCTTCAATTTTTATATTTGAAGATTTGGCCGTGTTAAATTATTTAAACTGATCAATACTTGGCACTATATAGTCGTGAGATGCCATTTCAAGAAAAATTTGAGTGCGGTTGCTAACCAGTTTATTTATTTTTGCTGAAGTTAAAGTATTGAAATTAGCAGCAACTTCTTGGAAATTGGAAGTTCCAGTCAAAGCTTTTAAGTGAGAACTTAAGCCATCGAGCCCCGCGAAATCACTTTTGCCATAACCCGATGGATGTATAAATGATTTTCTCCATGAGCCAAAAAAACCAGTACTCCAATCGGAACCGTATAGCAGTAAAGGAACTGTAGTGCAGGTGTAGGAGCCATACTCGCTAATTTCGTTGGGTGGCACACTTGAATAGGCAAAAGCTACTCGTATGGCCGTAACACTAGGGTGAGAAGCCAAATTTAAAGCAGTAACTCCACCGCGCGAGCCACCAAATGTGATAAATTTATTATTTGCCGCTCCTAAGTCTCGCAAATAAATATTTAAAAACTCATTCAGCTCCTCGTAAGCTAGGTTATCAACAGTTCTTGACCCAATAGCGCCGCCACCATTCCACAAGACACCAAATCCAGAATTATTGTTTTGCTGATACGCATGAGCAAGGGCTTTTATCATGGGGCCGCCCTCTAAATCCATAAAGTTATGATTTAAATCGTAAAAGCCATTGAATAGAGTAGGTAAAGAAGAGCTTGAAGCTAGTGTCCATTTGGGAGGTACGATAACTGTAAATAAATTATTTTTGTAAATAATATTATGAGCGATCTAAAAATAATTTACATTCGCTTCGAATAATTTACTAAGGTCACCTAAACGATTAACCTTAAACGAACCTTGCACGAATTTAACTTGGTCTAAATTTCCCACACAAAAGTCTGAAATTAATTTTAGTAAATGCTCTTGCGACGAAGGATTATTATATGAAGTTGTAGAATAATTATTACCAATATATCTGTCTCTTATACACAT
>JBEBIK010000303.1:0-3015 GCA_040080445.1 Pseudobdellovibrio sp. | reverse complement strand
AGACAGAAACAGAGCTACGTCAAATTTGTCGGTAACTTCCGCAATAGGTAATCTAAAAAAAGTTTTAATTCCTGAAAATCTTGGAAACTCGCGCCCACTTAGTGGCTTATATTCTACATTCATAAGAGGCATTATTGACAATATTCAGATAATATTCAACTTGGTTTCAAACTGTTTATCTTTTATAGTGTGGCATCATGCAAAAAGAGCTTTTAAACTGGTATAGAGCGAACAAACGCGATCTGCCGTGGCGCAAAATTAGCTAAAAATGAGTTCTACTTTGGTACCTTTTCCAAGCTCAGATTGAATATTGAGTTTAGCACCGTATTTATTGAGGTCTGATTTGGCATTATAAAGAGCTATGCCATTTCCAGACATACCCCCATCATTATTTTTTCCATGAGATATCTTTGAGTGTCCTAGCTTAGATAAAAATTCTTTTGACATACCTTTTCCATTATCAATTATTTGAATAACTAAACAATTCTTATGTAAAAATACTTTTATTTCTATGAGACCACTTACGCTAACTGATGTGGCTTCAATTGAGTTCTGAATTAGATTGTTTATTATTGGATAAGCTGTATCTACTAACTGTTTTGAAGTTTTATATTTAGAAATATCAGAGCTAATATTAAATTCAACTATTTGTTTTAAAGCTATACTCTTAAAAATATATTCTTTTTGAAGGTTTTTTAACATTTCAGTAAAATCAACATTTTCCGAATGAATATCAATTTTACTATCCGAAAATTTAATTTTAGTTTGATTCGAATTTTGTGAATATTTTAGCAACTCATCTGCAATTTGATTAATCTGCTTTACAACAGATAGCTGCAAATCTTTAATATCCTCATTTTCGATCTTTACCGAAATCAAATTAAGTGTTGATATCGGCGACCTGATATCATGAGCTAGCTTTTGCGCCATTTCACTTACTTTATTTTTTCGATCTTGTTGCTCAACAAAAAGTATAGTTGCAAAAGCTGTCAAACTAGCTACTGAAAGTATTAACAACTGCCAAATTAAAATAAAGCCAAGCGAATACTCTATCTGAAATTTGTATTTATCACTTGTATTCAACGACAGCTGAGAATCAAATACATTCACTAATACATTGATTACATTAGAGTTTCCTAATTCAAATTCAATGTGATCATTTTTTAGAATAGTAATTTTTTTGACAGAATTTTGAAGACTAGGTAATAATAAATTTTTTAACGTATTATAATCTTGAAATAAAATAAATGTTTGTGAAGCTTCTCTTAGGGTCTGTACCTGCCTCAGCAAAAAAAAATGTAGAGATACATTTAAAATTACAAACACTAGAATAGCGACTAATAAAGACAGTTTTTTCATCTTAGAGGGTGAGGAGACGAGTTAAGTTCTGAATAGCCAACATCGCGACTTATAATTCTGAAAGAGATTGAATTCATATCGGGCATGCCCGTATACAATTCAATAGCCGAAACATTTTCACATTTGGAAAAATAAAGAGGTACCTCTGGCAACAGATAAGATTTGTACTCACTGTAACCAAAATCATCATATGGTAACTTGTATGTTTGGGTTTGCTCAGAATGAAGCCAATCTTCAAATTTCATAAGATATTCACCATTAAACATCAAATTTGCATGATCCTGAAAGGATGGTTTTGTTATTTGGTGAAAATTTGCAAAATTTGTTTCTCTTGCAGCCTCAGGATATTTTAAAAAATAAATAAACTGTCTTGTTGCTTCTATAATTGATTTTTCTAAGGATATCTCCATCGATAACTCATCAGCACCTAATCCTAAAAATGCACCCTCTTTTGACTTAATGTAACACATAGCCAAGGCGCAATCGGGCATGCTGTTGGTATAACACTCCACTTGAGCACTCATTTTTATTAAATAATTTCTTAAATTACTGTGTACCATTGTCTGCAGCTCTGCCATTTTCATTTTTGAATGATAGCCCAGTAAAAACCAATCTCTTTCAATTAGCTCTAGCTTTGAAGATTTCTTAGCACTCTTTAAATCAAAGTAAACCGCACATCCATTAGTGTTTTTTATTGAATTTTCTTTAACTATTAATCGTTCATAGCACTCAGCAAATGCCTTGCGTATAGCTACATTTTCATCCGAAGAAGTTCCGCGGCCATTAACTTGATATGGCCCTATTTTAAGTTCAGCCAAATAATCGTACAATTGACTGCAAAGTGAAGCTGGCCATTCAACTTTTGTTAAAGTAAGCATTTGTTCTTTGCATAACTTTATTATTAAGTTATCTAGTTGAAGTTCAGCTTCCAAGCCAATGTCCTTGAGTTGTATTTAGATTGTTTAGCTAAAATACCTTCTTTAGAAGCAGTAAAATAGGGCATAGACCAAACAGGATAAATTATGCAATTTTTTAAGCTTTCATAGTGTATCTTATTAATAAATTTAATTCTTTCAGATCTATCTGGATACTCAATAAATTTTTCTATTATGTCTTCAGAACTTAATTGGTCTGATCTTAACAAACCTGTACGCACAGCAAAAGAAAACATTGAAAAACTGGTATCAAATGACACGTCGTTAGTTAACATAAAAATATCCGGTCTTTCATTTTCTAAATAGCTCGCACCCGATTTATTTAATTTAACTATACTAATTTTTTTTTCTTGTTCAGCCAAGCCCTTCCACTTATCTGGGTTTGTTACTCCTAAGGTTAATGGAGTTGATAGCTTTTTAAAACTTTCTCGAAGTTTGATCATTTCAACTTTTTGATGATCGTCCAAATATCCTTCACCAAAAAACTGAATAAACTCCAATGTCTCATTAGATTTATAAATTTTAGACTTACTCAATACTTGCTTAACGAGATTAGATACGTAAAATCTTTCCTCAGGCGAAGTTTTTTTAACTGCATTTTTAGAAAAAACTATCATTCCTACACTAATTGGAAAAGTTCCGAAAATATTCCATTTGTTTTCCGAAAGAAATTTAGCTGTTGATTCAGTGATAGGCAAAGTTGAAGAAATAATGTCAAAGT
>JBEBIK010000302.1:0-3015 GCA_040080445.1 Pseudobdellovibrio sp. | reverse complement strand
GAGCAGTATCGTAGGTGTTTTTCCTTGCTTGGGCAAAAAAGATAAAGGTTTAACTTGCACTGAGTTTCAATCTGAAGATTACAAGCGTGTAAATGATGGTTTAGTAACATTGTTTTCAGGTCTATATAGACGTGAAACAGACGGCCCAGTCATGAGCCCGAGTGCAGTAGCTGACTTTTTATTTTATGTAGAAAACCCGGGTCAAGAAACTTCAGACATTAGTGTTGATCAATTTCAAAATACTCAACAGCTTCAACAATCAACTCAAGTGGCCAATAAAGAAATCTTTGTAGAAAATATGCATGCCACTGTAGTTCCTGCTTTAGAAGCTTTAAGTGGCGTAGGTAAATCCGGTGCTGATAAACTAATGAATTTCGATGCAACACTTGGTGTAGATGTTGTTATTGTTAATAAAGAATGTGCGAATCCAGCTACCTGTAAGCATCCTAATTACAAACATATGTTACAAGTACTAGGTAATTGTGATGTTAATAATCCTAATTGTGATCAAAACTACATGAATCAGTTTTATCAAGTATCTAATCAATCTGAACAGTTGTTTGAAAATAACAAACTTAAACAAGAATTGGGTAGCTTCGTTGTCACGATGAATATTCGTTTACCTAAAAATTTAAAAATTACTGATTATGTAAAACAAAACTTATTGAGTGGTTTTAGATTTGGTTATGTAAATTACGGCTCTGGTGTTTGGGGCGAAAACCGTGTTGATAGTGCTGAGTCTCCATACGGATTACAACTAGCTCGTAAGAGTGAAGTGATGAGCTCTTTTGCTGTTGTTAAACAAGAGCCTAATAGTCAAATCGTAAGAGCTTTCTTCGTGGGCCGTGCATGGGCAAAACCAGGGCGTGTACTAGAAGCTAAGCAGTTATTAGAGGCTGGCGTTCCGGTGAGCTTTAAAATTAATATTCCAGGAGTTCAATCAAGAAACGTAACAGCTAAAATTAAGCCGACTTATACAACATACGTCGACATGTACATGAAGTAGCCGAATTGATTTAAAATACAGAGCTAAAAAATAAAAACCCTAGGCCGAATACCTAGGGTTTTTATTTATCTTAATAAAACTTTAGTATCTTAAGTTAAGTTGTGAGCTAGTAACATCTCACGGTACTTAGGCAAAGGCCACATTTCGTCAGACACAAGTAACTCTGAAGTATCAACGGCATCACGTAATACGAAAGACGCAGGTTGAAGATCTTTTACGATATCCATCATACGCTTATTTTCGTCGTGACCTTTACGCGATTTTTCAACTTTAGCTTTGAAAGTTTGATAGCTTGTTAATACATCTGCAAATACGCTTTCAAACTCGTTCATACGAGCTTTATGATGCTTTTTAAGAACAGCTGAAGTCATGGCTTCATGAGCTTGTCCTAATTGGTTCATATGCTTTTCAAGAGTTGGTATAATGTAAGTGCTCGTAAGCTCTAATAAAGCTGTGTGTTCGATATCAAGCGTTTTTACATAGCGTTCAACGGCGATGTGGTAACGAGAGTCGATCTCTTCTCTTGATAAAACTTTCATATCAATTAAGAACTGAGTCGCTTTTTTATCTTTTAAAACTTCTAATGCTTCAGGAGTTGTATTGAGAATTGGAAGACCGCGTTTTTTAGCTTCAGCTTTCCATTCGTCAGAATAACCATTACCAGCAAAACGAATATTTTTAGTTTCTTTAACCACTTTACGAATTAATTCCATAACCGCTTCATCACGTTTTTTCTTTTTAAGTAAATCACGTAATTCTGCAGCACACTCTTTGAATGAAGCTGCAACAGCCGCATTTAAGAACGACATAGGTACAGCAACGTTCTGTGAAGAACCTACAGCTCTAAACTCAAACTTATTACCAGTGAAGGCAAATGGGCTTGTACGGTTACGATCAGTGTAGTCTTTAGATATATTAGGAATTTGGCTTACACCAAGATCTATAATTTGTTCGTCAGTGGCTTTTAAGGCTTTACCAGATTCAATCGAATTTAAAATACCATCTAGAAGACTTCCAACAAACACAGATATAATTGCCGGAGGTGCTTCGTTGGCTCCCAAACGGTGATCATTACCAGGGCTTGCAATGGCAGCGCGCATAGCCGAAGCATTTTTATGAACGGCACGTAAAGTTACGGCTAAACAAGCTAAAAATCTTAAATTTTGGTGTGGAGTGTGTCCTGGTTCTAAAAGGTTTTCGCCTTTATCATTAGCCATAGACCAGTTGTTATGTTTTCCAGAACCATTTACGCCAGCGAAAGGTTTTTCATGAAGTAAGCAGATCATTCCGTGCTTAAGAGCTACACGTTTTAAAACTTCCATCGTTAATAAATTGTGATCTGAAGCAATGTTCATATCTTCAAAAATCGGAGCTAACTCAAATTGTGAAGGAGCCACTTCGTTATGACGAGTTTTTACAGGAATACCTAATTTATAAAGTTCAAACTCCGCTTCTTGCATATAAGATTTTACACGAGTTGGAATAGCTCCAAAATAGTGATCTTCTAATTGTTGACCACGAGCAGACGAAGCTCCAAGTAAAGTACGGCCCGTCATTAATAAGTCTGGGCGAAGTGCCGCAAAATTTTTATCAATTAAAAAATACTCTTGTTCTGCACCTAAAGTAGTTTGAACTTTTTTAGCGTCGACATCGCCGACTAATTTTAAAAATTCAACCGCTTCGTTAGATAAAACATCTACTGAGCGTAACAAAGGAGTTTTATTATCTAAAGCTTGACCATGGTAACCGAAGAAAACTGTAGGAATACATAATGTTTTTCCGTTTTCTTCTTCAATAATAAATAATGGAGAGGTTGGATCCCAAGCTGTGTAACCGCGCGCTTCAAAAGTAGAGCGCATACCGCCTGAAGGAAACGAAGAGGCATCAGGTTCACCTTGAATTAATTGCGAACCCGTAAATCTTTCGATAACACGTAATTCTGAGTGGTGAGCATGTTGAATAGAAATAAAAGCATCATGTTTTTCAGCCGTTAAACCCGTCATAGGTTG
>JBEBIK010000301.1:0-3002 GCA_040080445.1 Pseudobdellovibrio sp. | reverse complement strand
CAGCTCAGATAAATTGTTTATTCTATTAGGAAAATAAATATTAAAGTACTGTTGGTAAATATTAACAAAATCGTCTGCTATAAACTTAAATGCAACAGTGGAGCTGCAGTAACTGTACACTACTAACCATAATAGTTTTGCAGACTCTGTTAAGAGGGTGATGCACTTGATAAAAATTTTAAGTACTATGAAATAAAGTGGTGGATGCAGTTCGTTTTTAAAATAATTACTAAAGAAGTTTTTGGTGTGATCTGGGTCAATAGTATTAAGTGTTACAAGCTCGTCAAACCAGTAAGATGTATCGCCGATTTTGAAAAAAAATAAAAAACTGAACGCTATCGGAAAAAAAAATAAAATATTACTTTTAAAAGTTTCGGTATTAATTTTAATCATCTAGACTAATAACTACTTTAATCGATTCGGTCTTATTGTCTGCCATTGCAAACGCCAGATCGATTTGGCTTTGTTGATAAATATGCGTCACCATTAAGTCTTGGTAATCGATTACTTTATGTTGCCAGCGATCAATTGCTGTAAGCATGGATTTTTCAGAAACACCCCGCATCCAAATTAATTGAGCTGCTTTTGAGTTAAAGGCCGGAAATAGAATAGGGTTATTTATATACTTAGCTACTATCAGCCCGGTAAATTCTTTTTTGGTAAAAAATGGAAGCCACTTTAAGGCACCAGTATCTCCACTGTAATCATTAGTGCAGTCTACGACGACATCAAAACTGGCGGCATATTTAGTATTTATAGCGGCTTCTCCTACTGTAACCGCCTTAAAGCCCAGGCTTTTTGCCTTAAGCACTCTTTCCGGAAGTTTTTCAATTATCAGAATATCTAGACCGTAAGACTTTAAGACTAGGGCAGTAGCTAAGCCAATCGGTCCTGCACCGAATACGCCTATAAGCTTTGGGTCATTAATTTCTACTTTAGCATCCGTTAGTAAGCTATAGGCTTGTTCACCGACAGCAAATATTTCTAACAAAGTAAGTGCTATGTTTGATTTAGCCTCTATTTTATAAACGTCTTTTTTTTCGGTTACAAAGGCCGTTCGAAGTGCTCCGATTTTATCAGAACTAAAGTTAATTAAATTTTCACAGAGATTAGTTTTTTTTTGTAAACAGTAGTTGCAATGACCGCAACTCACATGACCGCTTCCAGTTACTAAATCACCGACTTTATAGTCTTGCACATCTTGAGTGGCTATTACTTCGCCATACCACTCGTGCCCGAGTCTTAAATTCTTTTTATTACTTTTAATTAAATACAAATCTGACCCACAAATGCCCACACCCAAGGGTTTAATAAGCATTTGGCCCGGCTTCAAACTCAGAACGCTGCTGTCTAAATCAAGTTTTTCAAATTTTCCGTGCTCATTATACACATACTCATAATGTTTCATTGGTTAAAACCTCTGCCGCTTTGGCCGCCATGAGCTTTGTTTCTTCCATCGACCAATCTAAATTTAAATCCATTTTTACAGTTCTTGTTAATATTTCCACAGATTTTAAGTAGTTAGATAAATTATAATCGTACTTTTTTTGTGTATTTAAATAAGGATTATACTCTTTTTGTATGTGAGCTTTTTCGCCTAACAACTGAGACCATTTCCAACTTGCGTGTGCAGGGCGAGTTGTAACGGGAGCAAATAATAAACCGCTCTCACGCAATTTTTTTGCATATAAATTTGTTTTTTCAAGGTCGACAAACTGTAGGTGTATTGAAGTTGAGCATTCGTCGCTAGAGTACCCCTCTACAATTTTGAATATTTTTTCATGTTTGTTTAGTGCTGATTTAAATATCTGCTTTCGTTGTTTCAGCTCACTCAAAATATAATCTAGTCGCGTCAGCTGAACTCTCATAATACAGCCCTGTATTTCAGATACACGCATCGAAAAACCTATAACAGAATTTATTTCTTTTAAAAAATCTTTTTTACTTGGGCTGAACTGCGCTGGCGTGTCGTGTAAAGAAAATGCTGTTTTGTAGTGATTTAAATTATTGGTAATTAAAATTCCACCTTCACCACAAGATATGTTTTTATTTTCATTTAATGAAAAACAGCCAAAATCGCCAAAACTACCAATTTTTTGAGATTGAAATCCAGCTCCTATTGCTTGAGCGCCATCTTCGATAAAAACTAGTTTGTGTTGCTTACAAAAATCTAGAGCTTCAGGAATATTTGCAACCAGCCCATCCATATGTACCAGTATTAGAGCTTTTGTCTTTGAACTTAGTTTCGACTGAGCTTCATTTAAATCTAAGCTTAACTGATCATCTATATTGACCAATACTGGTATTGCTCCAGCATTTACAACAGCGGCAGCTGTGGCAACAAATGTATAGCATGGAATTAGCACTTCGTCTCCGGGCTGTATTCCCGCCGCCAACAAAGAAAGTATAAGCGCATTCGTACCACTGGATAAAATTAAGGAGTGAGCTGTGTTTACGTAAGCTGAAAATTCATTTTCAAACAACTCGCATTCGCTTTGGTAGCTAGATTGATAGCGGTACAGCCTTTTTTTTTCAAAAAGTTTACGTAGGGCTGCAATTTCTTCTTCACCTATTAAATACATACTTTATATGTCAAATGGCGGTAGAGCTTCTTTTCTGCTACAGTCTTTACATGTAACAAATAGATGTCTCAATCCCTTTTGCAAACTCCCTCTAAATTGTTTATAAGAATCTTTATGCCAAATGTCGATCAGTTTCTCTTTTTTAAGATCTCCAAAAACTAAATTTTCATTGTAGTCTTCAAAGCACGAAATCACGCGCGCATCTACACTTACAGTCAGCATATGAGACGGAATATAACATGCCTGTAATGCTAAACCCTCTTGAGCAATTTGTTTTAAAATGCCTGCTCGATTTACTAGTTTTAAGTCTCTGTAGCTTCTAAAAATAACTTTTTCACGATCAGCCGTATCTAAAGATTTAAACACATCATTAAATATGTAATTTTCTTTATTCTCATCTTGTTCATGTTGGGTAATTAC
>JBEBIK010000300.1:0-3023 GCA_040080445.1 Pseudobdellovibrio sp. | reverse complement strand
AAAATCAACTTCACGATCGACTACTTTTGAATAGCGGTCGCCATCAAAGGTGGCATAAATCACTAAATCGGTTTGACTCACTGAAACCATATTGTTTTTGCCGTTAATATTGACCGACATTTGACCATCGAGTCCGTATTTATAAGTAATATATCCGCCAAAAACTAAAATTATCATACCCGCGTGAACGGTCATGAATGGATAGTGTTTAGACTGCCAAGGCCAACGATCCAGTACAACAATGGTTAAATTATAAACAAGCAGACTCATCACGGTCCACATCATCCAAGAATCATACACAATTTTTTTAGCGGCGTAGGCGTCGTACTGAGATTCAACAATGGTGCCGTAAGCTATCAAAATGGCAATACTCGCCATGATAGGAATACCTAAGTAAAAAGAACTAGAAAATCTCCAAAATTTATTGACGATTTTGTTTTTAAAAACCATGCGAGTAAAAACTACTATTATAAATTAATTTTGGGAAGCTCTGTCTTTATATATGTGAGGGCTCTTAGTAATTTATTTTGCACATCTTGGTGATGAGGTAAAAGCTGTTTAGTTTTTTCATCCATATAAACACTGCGATTAAGTTCAACTTGAATGGCATGTTGACCTAAATCTGGAAGACCATACTGCTCTGTGACGCGTCCACCCATATACGGCCAGTTGTAACCCACTTTAAAACCTACAGTTGCGTAAGCTGCAATCACTAAATCACGATACTTTGGGCTACAGCTTTTTCCTAAGCAGTCACTAATAACGATATCAGCGCGTCTTTCTCCTGGGTCTCTGTGCATTCGAGTCCCTTGTGAAGGCATCGAGTGAGCTTCTAAGTGAAAAACATTTTTGAAATTTTTATTTTTAAAAAAACTATAGTGATTTCGAACGCCTGCATGAAAAGGCTCGTAAATGAGTTGAGTTAATTCTATGTGAGTTTGCGCACTCATCGGAGTTGGCATGAGTCTCACTTCATTTTTTGTCATGACCCAGTGATAACCGTCGTAATGTGTTCCTTCTAATTTGGGCGCACCAATAACTGATGAGGCGTCTATATCTGTTGGAATACGATTTAAATCAACAGCATAGCGATGCCAGTTAGTTAGCTGATGTGGAATTTCTAAACTCTCAAGGCTTGGCTTATAAAGCACATCCACAAATCTATCTACATCCGACATCAAAACTTCTTCAGGCAAAGACTTCAGCCATGGCGTGAGCTCAGGGACTTGCTCTCCCGAATGCGGAATTGAAACAAAAAACGGAACTATTTGACTCATCGTGAAACCTCAATTGGAATAGGTATATATGAAAATCTACACAAAAACTGGCGATAAAGGAACGACAAAACTCGTTGACGGCTCATGCGTTGAAAAATTCAACTCGAGAGTGGAGGCCTATGGATGCGTCGACGAACTTAATTCGAGCCTAGGAGTAGTTCGATGTAGCCTTCAAAACGCAGCACAGTTCACAGAACTTAATCAACAACTTGAAGTTATTCAAAACCAACTTTTTTCTGTGGGCTCACTTTTAGCTACAGCAGAACTTGAAGTCTTTCAAAAACTACCCCAAATCGAAGAAAAGCACATAGCTCAGCTTGAAAAATGGATCGACGAATACGCAGCCCAACTACCTGAACTCAAAAACTTTATTTTACCTAGCGGAGATTTGAGCTCAAGTTTCTTACACGTGAGTCGCACCGCTTGCCGTAGAGCCGAAAGGCGCAGTAGCGAAATTTACGTTAAAGAAAATCAGTACCAAAATGTTTTAATTTATTTAAATCGTTTGAGTGATTTATTATTCACTTGGGCGAGATGGGTTAATTTAAAACAAAAACAAACTGAGACCATTTGGAAAAAAGAGAATGTCTAAAGAAGAGCTGATTTTAGAAGAAGCCACGGTCTTAGATTCTGAAAAATTAAATGAGTTTTTTACTTCAATTCCCTTACGTGGCGAAATTGATATTAAAATACAACGCGAACAGAGTTTTTTTTCTTTTTACCAACGCGTAGGTCTAGATTACAAAACCTACATTATTAAAGACCACGACGAAATCGTCGGTACCGCTTCATTTTTATTTAAAAATTTATCCTTTCAAAATCGAGTACTCAAACTAGCTCAAGCTTGCGATCTTCGAATTTCTTCTAATCGTAAAGTCATTCTTTCGTGGGCTAAATTTTTTCATCCAATCTTAGAACAACTGCGCGAAAATGAAAAATGTGATGGTTTCATCACTTCTATTAATCAAACCGAAACTCAGGCTATGAATGCGTTTATTCGCCCGAAATTAAAAAGACCTCACCAGCCTCAATACTCTTTAGCTAGGTCTTACAATTTGGTTTCCGTACACGGCTTTTACCCTTTCAGAAATCCTGTTAATAAAAACATTAAGGTTAGACTTTACCAAGCCTCAGATAAAAAAGATTTAATTGAGTACCTGAATACGGTTTGCAAAAAAATTGATTTTATTCCACAAGAACTTAGCGAGAGTCCGGAAGATTATATAAATAAATCACTTTTATACTCGTGGAGTCAGTTTTTAATTGCCTTTGATGCCAGCGGAAAAATTATAGGCTGCGTACAACCTATTAGTTCGACTTTATTACAAGATTATTTACCGCAGGACTACAGCTCGCAATCTCACAACTTAAGACAATTTTTAAAAGTGGCTCAGTGGTTAAGGTTTGGCCGAAGACTCACCCGCCCGTTTTCGCGCAGTCAAAAGCACGAAACCTTAAACTTTAGACTCTTACATTTTTTAAGTGCGAGTCACCCAGAAGTTTTTAATGCCCTTATTCATGCGTGCTATAAAACCTCATCGCAGAATGAATTTTTGATGTATGCTTACGAAATTTCGGATTATAAAAAACGTCCGCCTAAAGGCAGTATTTATTCTGAAATTCCTTACGGACTTTATTCAATTGAAACAGCTGATCGCGATTTTTTACCGGAGCTGAGTTTACTTAACACCACACCTGTGTGGCTTGATTTTATCTGGTTTTAGATCCTACAGACCAAAAAAAAGC
>JBEBIK010000299.1:0-3024 GCA_040080445.1 Pseudobdellovibrio sp. | reverse complement strand
GCATATGTGAGCATTAAAATTAATAAAACGTCTAAAATTAATATATTTATGACGGCTTTAGCGCTGAATTTTTCAAAAGGAACTCTAAAAATTATAAAAAATAAAAATAAAGGTGCAATAAAAAGTAAAACCATCGGATTGCGGTAGAGATTGTATAAAAGTCTTTTAGTTTTAGGTGCCGATTCGTATTCAGCTTTTGTTAACGTCCACACGTCGAGACTTTGCCCGCGCTTGTCTAAATTGCCTTGGTTTGTATGATGCTTATTGTGAAGTTCGCGCCACATATAAAATGGCGTATAATAAAAAAAACCTGTTATGTGGCCAAACAAATTATTAAGTTTACGACTTTTAAAAAACGAATAGTGCCCGCAGTCGTGCATAACAATAAACATCCGCGCATGAAAAAAGTGAGCAGGCAAGGCTAGCAACAAAACCCACCAATAAGAGTAAGCCGATAATTTATAAGATAAAAATAATGTAATCAAATAACTCAGTAAAGATGTGCTGAGTACATAAATAATTTGCATCGGGTCTTCGGCTCGATATTGTTTTATAAAGCGCTACCTCATTTGCATTTCAAAAAGGCGCGAATATTCGCCTTTTTTATTAAGCAATTCTGTGTGAGTTCCTTTTTCAACAATTTTACCTTTGCTTAAAACTAAAATTAAGTCAGCATTTTGAACAGTCGAAAGGCGATGAGCAATTACAAAAGTAGTGCGACCCTTCATAAGAATTTCGAGGCCTTTTTGCACTTGTTCTTCACTGATAGAATCTAGTGCGCTCGTGGCTTCATCAAGTATAAGTATAGGTGCATCCTTTAAGAATGCTCTTGCAATACCAACACGTTGTTTTTCTCCGCCAGATAGTAAGTTACCGCGCTCCCCAGTTTGTGTTTGATACTGCAGTGGCAGGCGCATAATGAAGTCATGAGCATGAGCCGCCTTAGCCGATCTTTCAACAGCGGGCATATCAGCAACTTCTTTTTCAGCTAAAATATTATTTTCGATGGTGTCAGAAAACAAGAAAACGTCTTGAGATACTAGCGCAATGTTTTTTCTGAGTTCATGAAGTTTAATGTCTTTGATGTTTTTGTTGCCGATTTCGATAGAGCCTGATTTTGGGTCATAAAAACGGCCAAGCAAATTGGCAAGAGTAGATTTTCCGCTACCGCTTTCGCCAACAAAGGCTACGATTTGGCCCCGCTTAATACTGAGATCGAAATTTTCAATTAAATTTTCGCTGCCATAAGCGAATGTAACATCTTTGTAGTCGATGCTTTGCCACATTTCTGGAAAACCCGATGCAGTCGAAAGCTCTGGCACTTCACTTTCTTCTTCTAGCATTTGAAACACGCGAGCTGCGGCTACGCGAGTTTCTTGAATTCTAACATAAGCCTCTTGAAATTTTTTAATAGGTTCGTTGAGTTGTAGAAGTACTGTGATAAACGCCACGAGAACACTCGCTGTGGCTTGCCCGTTAGCAATTCTCAGAGAGAAATGGTACATAACGGCTAATATAAGAATAGTAGCGATAAACTCAGTAATTGGGCCCATAGACTCAATCAGAGAGTGAATTTTACGGCGCATGTGAATAAAGTCATTACCTTGGGTTATGAGTTTATGCTCCATACGTTTTTCAAGATTAAAAGCCTGAATGGTGCGAACTCCGTCTAAAGATTCTTTTAGAGTCGAAGTCATTTTTTCAACTTGCTCTATACCGAATAAAGAATATTTACGAATACCTTTAGAAACTGTTTTCAAAAAAATCATTAAAATAGGGGCGGCTACAAAAATATAAACTGTGAGTTGGTAATCGAGTTTAATTAAATTATGAAGTAAAAAGATAAATATAAGCGGAGCACTAAAAAGATCTGCGAATAGCCTAAGGCCATCGTGAACAATTCTAATATCATTCATGCTGCGGCTGATTAACCCACCAGAGCCCGCAGCGTAGTTGTTATGAAACTTAAGATTTAGCTTCATAAACTTGGCTTGTAATTTTTGGCGCAAAGTTTGAGAAACTTTTTCTGATGCAATATTCATTAAAAGAATATGAAAATAGCGGCTCACAGCCATGCCCAGAGATATCAACAGACCAATCCACATCATACCTTTAAGTTGATCCGGATTTTTTTCTGCGGCATCCATGAGATCTTTAATAAAAAATGAAATGTAACCTTTTAGATAAGCACCCATAATGCCAGTAATAGCTACAATGATCAGATAACGTTTAAAGGCGAAAAGCTCTTTTAAAACAAGTTTCAGTTCTTTAGGCATTCTACATTCCTACATATTTTTTTAAGTACTGTCCGGTCAGGCTTTTTTTAGTAGCAATAACCTGCTCAACAGTGCCCGCAACAACTACGTTTCCACCATTTTTGCCCGCTTCAGGGCCCATATCAATAACATAATCCGCATTTTTAATCACATCAAGGTTGTGCTCGACCACAATAACCGATCCACCAGCTTCAATCAGCTTATGAAGAACTTTCATTAACAATTCAACCTCTTTAAAGTGTAGACCAGTTGTGGGCTCATCTAGAATATAGAGCGTAGCTTTTTGAGTAACTTGCGAGAGCTCTTTAGCAATTTTTAATCTCTGTGATTCTCCGCCGCTTAGTGAGTTGGCAGGTTGGCCCAGAGTTAAATAATCAAGACCCACCTCTTTTAAAACTGAAAGAGGCTTACGAATATTTGGGTGAGCTACAAAAAAATTCATGGCCTCCGCCACGGTCATAGATAAAATTTGATGAACATTTTTTTGATTAAATAAAACTTCTAAAATTTCGGGTCGATATTTTTTTCCATCGCAAACATCGCACGGAATAATCACGTTATCCATAAACTGCATGTCGATTTCTTCATATCCCGTGCCTTTACAAGCAGGGCATCTGCCGCCATCTACATTTAAGCTGAATGTTCCAGGAGTGTATCCACGATGCCCGGACTCTGGTGTGCTCGACATTAATGTACGACTTGAATCAAAAGCTTTTAGATAAGTAATCGGCGAACTGCGCGCAGATTT
>JBEBIK010000298.1:0-3033 GCA_040080445.1 Pseudobdellovibrio sp. | reverse complement strand
GCATAAATGGCAATATATCCGATAATATCTATGCCTCTGTCGGCGAAGTGAAGGTAAGTTTCAATTATGAAATAGCCGCCAGCACACTTGATAGCGGCGATCCAAATATTCCTGTTTATTTTATAAATGAAGAAGGGGCTATAGACACTAAGGTATCAGAATTTAGTAATTCGATTGTTATTTACCATCCAGATAGCTGGGGACTCAACGGCTGGACAATTAATGTACACCATTATTTTGAAAAGAATACTCGCGTGCTTTTTACAGGCACGGGAAATAAGGTCCCTTACGAAAATCAAAAAACTATAAATTTTGAACCCTATGGAAGTGTAATTGCAATTCCCGATAAAGAAAATGAAGATCAATACTTTTTATTTGACCAAAAAGGTCGTCATTTAGAAACTAGATCGCATTTTCTAAAAAAAGCTGTACTTAAATTTCATTACGACTCTGATTTTAAACTTACAGGTATTGAAGATAAATTCGGAAAGTTAACTGAGATCATATATCAGGCAAATAAACTTAGCAGAATTAAAGCAGCACAACGCCAAGAAACAATTTTTGAAGTGCAAAACAACAGACTCGTTAAAGCCACAAATTCAATGCTAGATTCATTCGATATTACTTATGATCCAAAAGGGCTGATCAATACTTTTAAATCAATAAGTGGAGTTATAACAACTTTTACGTACAGCGATGATGGAGATTTTATTTCAGAAAGTAAAAATATCGGTTTGTCGCAAACTTTATCTACTTCTTGGATTGAGGGACTAAAAAAACTCTCTATGCTAGCGAACTCAGGAGCATTTGCAGTAAGTGAAATATTAACGATTAGTACAAATAAAGAAATTACCACACGAAAAAACAACAGCGACGAAATCGTCTTAACTGAAGAACACTTAAAGCTCCCTACACCAGGCTACAGTCGTAAAACCTTAATCGAGAGCTCCACCAACCAAACTACAATTGAAAACCATCCTCATAAATTTTGGGGAGCTGATGCTCAGCTAACTACAAGTATTAGAAAACAAGCGGCCTCAGACCTAAATACAAATTTAGACGAAAGCATAAATGTTTCAAATTTTCTTACTTTTACAGATCCTAACAACCCTGACAGTATATCTTTACAAAAAAATATTATTTATACAGATAGAGGAAATACCATTGTATTAAAAAACTATACAAACCGCACCGAAACAATTAACACTGCCGATGGCAAAACAACTGAAATTATTTATAACGAGAACGGTCAACCTGTTACAATCAATGCAAGCGCAAAACCAAGCGTTAGCTTAAGCTACAATGATTTCGGTCAATTAATTAAAATGCAAAGCAGAGATAGCATTAAAAATTATGCTTATGACCAAAATGGAAACTTAGAATCAGTATCTAATTCTTTAAATCAAACAACTCAATTTATACGCAATAAACAAGGCAATATTTTGACACAAATTTTACCCAACGGTGATTTAATAAAATTTGAATACTCAAATTCTGGTGAATTAAAAAAAATTACAACACCTAACAATCAGATTCATCAATTTAGCTTAGGTCTTGGCGATTATCTCGAGCAAGCGTTAACCCCGTCTTCAAAAAAGTCTTTTTACGTTTACGACGCAGACAAACGACTTAAATCTGTCGAAAAACCTAGTGGCAAAGAAATAACATACAACTACAATCAAGATGGAGAAATTGAAAATATCGTTACTCCAAGTGGCTCCTATAGATTTACCTCCTACGACCCCCAAGGCCGCATTTTAAATATGCAATCTGCCGACAGTATTCAAACTGAAGTCTCATGGGTTGCAGGGCAAATAGAGTCGCAAAAATGGTATGACACAGATGGTACGCTGCTTGCGAATCTGAGCATTAAATACAGAAGTTCTTCTATAAACAACATAGAAAAAATTTATTTAAACGGTTCTGAAATTAGTGATTACTCTTACAGATACGACGGCAAAATTCAATCTATTAATAATTTTAATTATTTTTACAGTTCGCACGATTCCCCGATTTACGAAGAAGGAATACAAATTATTAAGTACCCTTTTTTAGTCAATTATTTACAATCAACAGAACCCGCAAGTCTACAAACAGCGCAATCAGTACAAAGTATTTTAAAGAATACAACACTTTCAAATTATAAAATCGAACGAAAATTTAATTCTTTCGGTAGAGCAATTGAAAGTTCTATCTTTAAAAATCAACTAGATGGCACCAATTCAACATCTAAGCAAATTGCCGACTACGACCGCAACGACCGATTAACAAAAATTCAAAGATACAAACGTAACTTTTATAATGGTCAAGAATTAGAAAAAACAGATTTCTATAACAACTACAGCTACCCTAATGGCTCTAACAACAACATGAAAGAATTTACCCAAACCATAACAGAATCAGGTACTCCGCAAAAACGCACGATCGCATCTCATGATAACGAAGACAAACTACTTACTCTACGTGGTTCAATTAATCGCGACTACACTTACACCGATGACGGCGATATTAAAACAATGACTAACTGCTATGGCACAACATCTTATGATTACGATGTTATCGGCAATCTTAAAAAAGTTACTCTAGCCGATGGAAAAGTTATCGAATACAAGGTAGATGCATCAAACCGTAGAATTAAAAAACTGGTTAACGGAGTTACTAAAGAATATTATCTTTGGTACGACCAAATTCATATAGCTGCAATTTTAGACGAAAATAAAGCACCTAAGTTAACTTATATCTATGGCCCAGAATCAAATTCTCCGAGCTACGTAGTTAAAAATAATATCACTTACAAAATTTTACATGATCCTGGTCTAGGATCTATTCGGTATATAGTAAATCCTGCTACTCAACAAATAGTTCAAGATATAGAATACGATGAGTATGGGAACATCATGAAAAATACAGAACCTGATTTTCAACCTTTGACTTATGCTGGCGGTCTTTATGATAGCGATACTAAGCTAATTCGTTTTGGTGCTCGTGATTACGACCCAACTATAGGTCGTTGGACGACGAAAGACCCTATTG
>JBEBIK010000297.1:0-3067 GCA_040080445.1 Pseudobdellovibrio sp. | reverse complement strand
TACACCTGAAGGCGTCGTTAATCGAGATATACAAATTGATTTTGCAGCCGATTCTGTTGAGAACGACTCCGACACCGCACAAGTTTATGTAAAACTAATAATGCCTTTCGATTTTGATGCTGATCTTAATTACACTTGGAAACTGAGCGAGGGCGTATCTTTACTTGATGGCAATTTAAAAGGCCAACTTAAAGGTCTTAAAAAAAATGAACCTCAAACAATAACTATTTCAGTTAAAGGTTTTAGTAAAAAAGTTAATCGCCAGATTGGCTTTGAAGTTTATGGTACTAAAAACGGCCATAAAATTTATGGAGATATTATTATGGCTTCAGATAAAGAAAATACGTTCGAAGATATTGTGCAGAATGTAGAAAAAATCAAGGCGTCGAAGTAAAGGCTTATTTTGAAAACACCTCTAATTTACTTACTTTTATGTTTATTATTTGTTGCAGGATGCACCACTGAAATTTCTGGGGACACTACTGGGGCTGCGCCTTTGTGCGCAACTACAACTGCAGAAATAAGTGAGTGCACAACTACAATCGCACCTGGAGCATTGCCTGTAACGATCACAGGCAATGCACAATTTTATAAACGCCGTGTTCGAGTGTTTCCGACTGGCCCTGAAAACGGCGCATTTGCTCTTGGAGCACCCACAACATCTCCTTTACCAATCAAGTTTGCTGAAGTTCGAGTTTTAAACAGCAGCGGAACTGTTGTTCAATGTGGCGTTACCAATTCAACTGGATCTCTAGTGGCCATGAATGGCACTGCTTTGCAGATTCCAAATACAGTTGGTAATTATACGGTTCAAGTTTTATCACGAACGAATCATACCATTTCAGTTGGTGGTGGTAAGCCAGATTTTAAAGTTTATTCTTCGGTAAAAACAGATATCTGCACTAATGCACTACACTCTGTTTCAAAGGTAGTGGCTTCGCCTGGCTCAGGTACTGTGGCTTTAGCTTCAAATGATTTAACGGCCTATGCCAGAGAAAGCGAAACTGCAAGCGCTATAGAAGGCGGAGCCTTTAATATTTTAAATGATGTCATTTCTACTCATGAGTATCTGGGTAACCACACAAATGATGCACAAGAAAATTCTGACTTAACTTGTTTAAGCCCTAAGTTTCATGTGTATTGGCAAGCTGGATTTAACCCAGCTCAATATATTTATCCAAGCGAAGACCCGTCTGGTGTTCCGCAAATTTCATTTTATTTACGCGGTCAAAATGAACTTTATATTAATGGCGGTAAGCTTGGTAACGTTACCACTGCTGATACCGATCATTTTGACGATGCGGTTGTAATTCACGAAATCGGACACCGTATAGAAGACGCCTGTGGAAAAATGGAATCTCCAGGAGGAACACATAATGGTTTGTTCAGAATAGATCCCCGCTTAGCGTGGTCTGAAGGCTGGGGAAATTATTTTGGGGCACATATAATTAGAAATCAAATTGCCGATATTAACCCTCAAGCCAACACAAATTTAACTACACCAATAAATTATGATGGATGGCTTTATTATTTAGACACCAACGGTTACCGCGAAGTTGGGGCAATTCAGTCAAGTGATGAGCTTATTCGCTTTAGTTTAAAAAAAGCAGGTAACAATCCCGATGCTGCGACCGGATCTGACAATAATTGTGATTTAGGCGAATACTGTTTTGACCAAGTTGATTCTGCAGCTAACCCTGGAGAAGGGCACTTTCGCGAAGTTTCAATTGCGCGAAGTTTATTTAAAATAACGAATACTTGCACCGGAACTTGCGCCGCTGGTAGTGCCGCCTACTTTCCTAAGCTATGGCAGGCCTTCGAAAAAGACACATCTGGCGCTAATTTAGGAATGGGAAAATCTAATTACCCATTTAGAAGCTCTGTACGATTATACGATAGAATGACGGCAGCGTTTGGCGGCATTATGCCTGCTGATATTGATACTATTTTAAATACCGATGAAGCTCAACAACGCGACGGCAATGCAAGCTATACAAGTGGTGGCTATTTAATTTGGCCTAGTTATGGAATTAAGTTAGTTCCAAGTGTGACCCCCTGCAATTTAGAAATTAGACCTAAAGCACAGACTTCCATAGCAACCAATGGTGAATCTGATCAAAGATTTTCTAATCATTATTATTATATCGACCCCGCAACTTCGCTAGCTGGCATTACTCGAGTTGACTTAAATGCGACAAATATTTCTGGCAGTACATTAACTTTTGGCATGGCGGCACTAGCAAGCGGTTATATTTATCCAACATCTACATCTCAGTATTCAAGTACGCTCACAAGCAGCTCTCTGAGTATTGGTGTAGATTACATCTTAAATATTCGTGCATTTACATCAACAAGCTCGCCCGCGAGCCCAACAGTATACAGATACACATTAACAACTGATATCGGAGGCTTTTTATGTCCATCTCCAACTTTTTAAAATCTGCAGCCGTGATGTCATTTGGAGCATTGCTTGGATATAGCGGTATTAAATACCTCGATCAAAAAGTAGCACCCAAAAATAGATTTATTGCCTCACAACAAATTTCAAAAATTGGTCTCGAACAAAACGCGAGTTACTTATTTGAAGTTAAATTGGACAACAATAATTTTGCAATTTCTGAGAGCGACACCTCAACAATAAAAGTCAATGTTCTAGCCTTAAAAGATTTGCAAGAAGGTGCTCTCAATTACGCATGGAACTTGCCTCAAGACGTAGAAGTTATAGAGGGAGCTACCAATGATTCTCTTGGAGAATTCAAATCTGGAGAAATTAAAGAGTTTATATTAAAAGTAAAAGGATTTTCAAAACAACTTAAGAAATATGTGAGTTTTGAAATTAAAGGCGACTACGGACAGCAGCCTATTCGTCGAGAAATTTTAATTTCTTCGCGCTATGAAGATTCTTTAGAATACTTAGTGCAACAAAACTCCGTTAAACAAGCTAGCAAACAGAACAGCAAGTTAGGGATCACTAAAAGTAAGTTTGATCCCGAAAATGTTATTAAATAAATTAGAGCGGAATAACTTCTACCGCTGGGTTAAATTCGTCTCTTAAAATACCTTCAAT
>JBEBIK010000296.1:0-3083 GCA_040080445.1 Pseudobdellovibrio sp. | reverse complement strand
CATATTAACAATGGCCGCGCGCAGCAAGCCCTGTAAATTAATTCCGTTATGCTCAAAAAATTGATCATCTTCGGCTGCTAAAAAAGCATTAATTACATTTTTTGGGAGATCCGAATACGGAACCAGCACACGGCGCTCACGAAAGAATTCGCCAATTTTTTTATTATTTCGGTCGTAAACTTGCGATACCAACAAGGGCTTATAGTCTTCAATTTTAATTACTTCTGGCAACGATTGTTTAACTGCAGAGTAAAGCAAATAAAGTGATAATGTTGAGATCGTAAATAATGCTGTGACGATAATGAGAATTTTTTTAAGCATACTTCCCTTTTTTGGTAAAAAGCAAAATTAGCTTAACATTAAGCGAGCTGGCTTACATCTGTATTGAGAGTTCTCGACTCGACAAAAGTGTTAAAGAGACTCAAAGCCAGGGATGTTTTTTTCGCTAACCACAGCCACCGAATAATGCGGAGGTAAAAACCAAGCAATAGCTTCTAAAATACCTTCGTGTTCAGTTTCTGGAGGTGAACCTAGAGATTCTAATGAAAAGCACAGGTCATAATTTTCACCATCAGTCGAAATCATTAAAATGCGCGCTTCAAAAATACTTTGGTCTCTTAAGAAGTCACGTACGATAGATTTAACATAGTCAGGTAAATATTCTTTTGTTGGAGGGCCGGTTTTTATATTTGTATTTGGATCGATTACCAACTGAGAGTTTTGTTGTAAATCTTGATATTTAATAAAATAGCCAGTTTCGCGAAATGACCAAATCATGCCATAAGAAAAAACATAGTCAGGGTAGGGTAAGCGTTTAGGATTTATAACTAAACCGATTCCGCGTCTTGAAAGCCACTGTAATATTTTTTGGGCAGAATCTATTTTATCTGATTCGCTTTCGGGTTTTTGCGTTGTTTCACATATTAAGTAAGGCCAGCCATCGGGCCCTTGCTGAGGGTCTTCTGTTAAAATTTGTAGATTAGACTCAGACAAAAGTTTAAAAAATGTTTCGTCCCAAGCTTGGTTTCTGTTTTCTTCTTTTGTCTCAATGTGGCTATTTAAAGTAATCATTCTGGGGTATATATCAGGTATTATGAAAACTTTAAAACAATTTCATCAAGATTTTTCAATTTCGGCAATGGTAGCAGGTTTTATTGTAACTCTGGTCGGAATGACGAGTTCTGCTATTGTTGTATTTCAGGCGGCCAGCAGTTTTGGGGCTGATGCGGCAACGTCAAGCTCATGGCTTGGGTCGCTCTGCTTAGGCATGGGAATTTTGACGATTTATTTATCACTTAAATATAAAACGCCAATTTTAATGGCTTGGTCTACTCCTGGGGCGGCACTCTTGATCGCGAGTTCCGAAGGCGTTGTGGTTTCAGACCTGATAGGTGCCTTTTTGTTTTCTTCAGTGCTGATTATATTTAGTGGCTTAACGGGCTTATTTGAAAAAGCTATGTCGCGCATACCACTAGGGGTAGCTTCGGCTTTGCTTGCTGGTGTACTTCTTAACTTTACTTTAAACGCATTTACCTCTTTTAACACTCAGCCGCTGTTAATTGTCTGCATGTTTGTAACTTATATTGTGACTAAAAAATTTATACCTAACTTAAGTATGTTGTTTGTTTTGTTAGTAGGAATTTTAACTGCGGCGATGATTCAACAATTACATTTTCAAAGCGTAAAAGTTGTAGCTACCCAATTTACTTTTATGGCACCAACTTTTTCTTGGATAACAATGATCGGAATTGGCTTTCCGTTGTTTGTAGTCACAATGGCTTCGCAAAACATTACGGGTGTTACAATCATGCGTTCTTATGGTTATACGAACCCCACTTCAAGAATTTTAACTAAAACAGGTATTGTTAATTTTATAACTTCTTTTTTTGGTGGCTTCACTATTAACTTAGCTGCCATAACAGCAGCAATTGCGATGAGTCCCGAAGCTCATCCAAATAAAAACCAGCGCTACGTAGCCGCCGTCGTGTCGGGCATGATTTACATTATAATAGGTTTAATGGCGGGCACGGTTACATCGTTATTTGCTGCTTTTCCTAAAGAGCTTATTGCTGCCATTGCAGGTTTGGCATTACTCGGAACAGTAAGCTCTGGTTTACAAAAAATCTTTGTAGAAGAAACTGAAAGAGAAGCCGCATTTATTACTTTTGTAATTGCAGCTTCGGGTCTTAAGTTTTTAAATATTGTTTCGGCTTTTTGGGCCTTGGTTGTAGGCGGATTAGTTCTGTTCTTTACTAAAAAGAAATAAACTATTCTTCTAGATCCATTTCAAACATCGGAGCATTCGGGTCCGCATAACTAAAATAGTCTTCTTCGCGATCTGTAAATGGTGGAAAGCTTGCGTTGACGGGCCCAAGCACATCTACTGTTGCTCCTGAAAAAGACAATATGTTATTTGGGTTACGACAATCGCTTACAACGCTTTCAAGTTTTAAGTCTTCCAGCTTATAAGAATAGCTTGTTGAGTTTGTTTCAAAGCCTTTCATATTTTCTGGGTAGAGAATTCGTTTTCCACCTGCGGGCTCTAAAAGAAGTTTAATATTATTAAGCATAACCGCATAGTTACCAGTTTTTGGGTATATACCATGCGAACCTAAGGCCACCGCAGGCACAGGGCGATCATTTATTTTTTTAACCAAAGGCCAATTCACAAAAACTCGGCCCGAATCCCAACGCTGTAAAACATCTCCTCCAGCACTCAGTTGCGCCATAGTTTGGCTGGCCAAGTGAGCTCCGTAAAATACTGAAAGCGGCTGTTTAGAGGTGGATCTCAAAACTACAGTCATGCTTTCGCGGTCAAAGATATGCGCGGGTAGTGCGTCTTTATCGGCAGTACCATTTTTAGGATCGTAGGTATAAAAGAAATGGTAATTAATATAAATTTCTTTCCATTTCGGATTTTCAAAAACTGAATAATAAACGGTGGCGTGTCCAGCGCCAAAGCGTTGTTTTAACAGAGTGTCTGAAGAGTTATCTAATCCAGATTTAAGCACAGACTCTGAGTGACCATAGTAAGGAAGTACCTTCGTAATATCTTTAAATTCAAATGTGATGTCTAAGTCAGA
>JBEBIK010000295.1:0-3095 GCA_040080445.1 Pseudobdellovibrio sp. | reverse complement strand
TTTGAGCGTATGCGCTGCCCGATGAGATTGAATACTAATGTAAAAAATAATAACACTACACCAGCTACATAAATCGTTTTATAACCAATTGAGCCATGCGGTAGGTCGCCTTGACTTACCTGCACAATGTAGGCGGTTAACGTCTGAGTCGACTCTAAAGGGTTGAGCGAAAGTTTGGGTTGAAGACCAGCGGCTATCGCCACGACCATGGTTTCTCCTAAAGCGCGCGAAATTCCCAGAACATAGGCCGAAGCAATTCCTGAAAAAGCAGAAGGTATAATAACCTTAAACGACGTCTGTAAGTTAGAGGCACCCAAAGCTAAACTTCCCTCACGAAGATGCACAGGCACCGCCCGCATTGCATCTTCTGATAGACTGCTAATATAGGGAATAATCATAACCCCCATTACTAGCCCAGCGCTGAGAGCATTAAAACTCGAAAGATCTGGAAATACTTTTTGTAATAATGGCGTAACAAATAAAAGTGCAAAATAACCATAAACAACTGTTGGAACAGCTGCCAATAGTTCAAGTAATGGTTTTAAAATTTCACGGTAACGATCTGATATATACTCACTTAAAAAAACAGCCGTGATAGTGCCTAGTGGTATCGCCACTGTTAACGCAATTGCAGTCGTTAGAAAAGTTCCACATATTAAATTGAGGATACCGTATTGTGGGTTTTCAAATAACGGAGTCCACTCTTTATCAAATAAGAAATTTTTAAAAGAGATCTCAGCAAAAAATGGGAAGGCCTCTTTTACTAAAGTCCACACCACCCCAAAGGTAATCAAAACCGAACTAGCTGCGCATAAAAATAAAACGGCGCGTATAAAGAGCTCTTTAAACTCACGCAACCTTCTTTTAAAGCTCTGAGGTTTTGAAAACTCAGTTGAAAGCCTCGATTGCATTTTTTATTTACGTCCGTATTCGTCTTGGTAGCGCACGATATCGTCTTCACCAAAATAAGTACCTACTTGAACTTCAATAAACTCAACAAGCGATGTTGTACGGTTCATAATACGGTGCTTAGTTCCTTGGGGTATGAATACGTGCTCGCCCTGCTTAAGAACATGCTCTTTCTCATTTAAAACTACAACTGCCTCGCCCTTAACAATAACCCAATGCTCTGATCTCTTCGCATGTGACTGATAAGAAATTTTTTGACCTGCTTCTACACGAATAATTTTAGATTTATAATAGGACTCGTCTCTTAACACTTCAAAACGACCCCACGGGCGATTTTCAAATACATGTTCTGAAATAATTTTGTCGTCGCTTAACTTTAAAGTATCTACTAAATCTTTAACTTTTTGCGACTCACCTTTTTTGCAAATCATTAAAGCGTCGGCCGTATCAACTACGATCAGGTCATCGCATCCGATAACACTGTATTTTTTATTTTGCTTAGAGAAAACTGAATTTGATTTTGAAGCTATTTGCACAGGTTGTTTTTTAAGGCTGTTTTTTTCAAAAGGCATGCTTTCAGTTACATCAACTAAAGCGTCCCATGAACCCACGTCGCTCCAACCGATATCGCAAGGTACGCAACGCAATTGATCTGATGAGAGCTTTTCAATAATTGCGTAATCTAAAGAAATGTTTTTAATTCGCGAATAAATGTCATCGATATTAGAAAGATCTACTTTTAATTCTGCGATCAGATTCCAAACTTCAGGTTCATGTTGACTAAAAAGCTCGATCATTTGAGAAACTTTAAAGATAAAAATTCCAGCATTCCAGAAATAGTGACCATCATTTATAAAGCCCTGAGCTTTTTCTAATGTGGGCTTTTCATGAAACTTTAGCACCTGAGTGGCTTTTTGAGTATTAACAGCTCGCTCTTTAACTTGAATATAACCAAAGCCAGTTTCTGGTCCACGCGGCTGAATTCCTAGTGTGACTATAAAATCTTGAGCCGCTGATTGCACAGCCGCCATTAAAGCTTGATCAAATTCTTGAGTTTTTAAAATAAGTGCATCTGATGAAAATACGCCTACGATTTCGTTGGCACGACCCGTAAGTTCTAGATATTTACAAGAAAGAGCAACGGCTGCGGCTGTGTTTTTACCTACTGGTTCGTAGAGAACTTTTTCAATTTTAAGATGATTCTGAATGATATCTTTTTCAGTCATGTCTTTGAGTTTTTCAGAAGTTACTAAAAGACCTGCGCCATACTTTTGTAGTCTTTCAATAGTTAAAGTCTGAAGGGGTTTATCTAAGAGTTCACAAAATTGTTTTGGGTATTTAGTTCGTGATATTGGCCATAATCTGGTACCGCTACCGCCACTCAATATAACAGGTATAAATTTCATGCCCCGATATTGCCTTTTTTTAGATGGAGCATCAAGAATTTTGGCTTCAAGATTGCTTTAAGATTTTAAAGTGATCTGATAAAGGGTCTTAAGCTGCCAAAAGGAGCCTTGATGACACCGATTTTTTATTACCAGGTCTAACTTATTAGCTTATTGCACGTATTTTAACCAAAAAAGGGAGAACAAGATGATAAAACAACTACTAACGGTGACAGCATTACTTCTAGTCACATCTGAATTATTTGCACAATCAGTTACAATCAGAGGGGTAAGACTCACTGGTTCGGGTTGTAATGATATGAGCGCTAGCGCCAGCATTACTCCGGACGGACAATTGTTATCAGTATTATTTGATAACTATGCGGCCGAAATCGGAATCGGTTCTAAAAATCCACAATCCACATCTATAAAAAGAGACTGCAGAGTATTAGTAGATGTTGATGTTCCATTTGGATATCAATATGCCTTAGAACAAACAGAATACCGCGGGTTTGCAGCACTACCAGCTTCTGCTTACGGCTTTCACCGTTTTACTCAAATCATTCCAGGTCAAATGGTTCCGTCAATGAGAGAAGCTCAATTACGCGGACCAATAGCTGGAAACTACGAAGTAAAAGTAACTCAAAAGCCAGGACGCTCTCCTTACTCAAAATGTAACAGCCCTCAACAAACCATTGAGTTGTTATCTGAACTTTCAGTGGCTTACTTACCAAATACACGCGACAGAGCAATGGCTATGATTAACTTAGACTCAGTTGATACAGGCGTTAACTCTCGTTT
>JBEBIK010000294.1:0-3123 GCA_040080445.1 Pseudobdellovibrio sp. | reverse complement strand
TAATTCAAAATCGTACTTTCTCTAAGGCTGGAAAACTATATGTATCCGCGGTTTATGGTCCACTCATTAATGACCCTTTTGCTAAAGCCAAAGCTACCGGCTTAATGCTGGGTTATTATACAAATGAAGATTTTGGCATAGAGCTTAGTTATCTGACTTATGGTTCAAGCCAAAACGACACGGTGACGGGTTACGAAACACAATTTGGTGGAGCTAAACCCGATTTTAATTTAGTTAAAAATGCTAAAGCTCTTTCTATTACCTATACGCCCTTTTATGCCAAAATGGCTTTTATGAATATAGGAATTCTCTATTTTGATATGGGTTTTACCTTAGGCGCTGGCCAAACCAGCTACGAAATTCAAAAAGTTAACAAAGATGGCGTGGGTAATAAATCGCAAGCTAATGAAATGCAATCAACTACTCATTATGAATTTGGATTTGTGCAGCAACTATTTATTAATAAAAATATAGCATTTCGTTTAGATATTAAAAATTCTTTTTACCAACAAAATACTAAGCAATATGAAATAGGTATAGGAGCTCCAGAATCTTCGCGAACACAAAGCACTAAAGGTGCTAATGATACAACGATAAGCTTAGGTCTTACTCTTTTCACAAACTAAGGGTGAAGTAAAATAAAATGTATATGAATAAAAATTTGTTAGTTCTGTTAATCAGTTTAAGCGCAGGTCAAAGTTACGCTCAGATTGATTTAAATGTTAAGCTTGATTCTTTTCTTAAAAAATCTAAGAGCGTACAAGCCGTTAACCTTGGAGGCGAAAAAGTATTTACCCCTCAGGAGCTTATAGTTTCTATTCCAGAAGCTAAACCCGCCCTGCCGGTAAAAAAAGTACTAGTCTCACCTAAATTTGTAAAAATGCCTTCATTAAATTTACCTGCAGTGGGTGCGGCTAAATTGGTATTTTCGATTAATCAAAAAATTGATATTCCTGAAGTCAAACCTTTGGCAAAAATTAACGATCCAGAAATTAAAATTGCCGATGTTTCTTTAAAAGATCTCGAAAACATTGCAAACGAAGAATACAAAATGATTCAAGCTCTTATTTTTTTTGAAATGCAAAAAAAATATGATATTTCGATGAGTTTATTTATAGAATTACTTGAAACCACTCAATTTAAAGCACAAGCTCTGCTACAGTATGCTGAGTCAGCTTACAATCTGGGATTATATTCTGAGTATCGTCATAAAATTCTACAAGCTATTGAAGAGACTAAAGATAAAGCTTTAAAACAAAAAGCTCTACAAAGCATTGTGCAAAATATTAAATTTTTAGAAACTTCAGATATGGAAAAAATTGATCCCTTAATTCAAGACAGTACCTTAGATGTAAGCCAAAATGATGAATACCTCTATAAACAAGCCAAATACTACATTAACCGTGGTAATTTAGGTATGGCCGATGCGGCTCTATCTGATATAAACCCTAAGTCGTCTGTCTATATGGACTCTGTTATATTAAGTACGAGTTTAAACTATCGTAAAGGGGATTTAAATACCTCTATCAGCAAACTTGAAAAAATTGTACCCACTATTGAAAACGATAAAAAAAATAAATCGCGTAATGTTTTAATTTTAACATTAGCTCGCTTATATTTTCAAAAAGGTAAATACAAAGAGTCCTACCAAAACTATTTAAAAATCGACAGATCCAGTTCTTTATGGTTACAAGCCATGATCGAGCAAGCATGGGCACAAATTTTAGTGGGCGACCATATCGGTGCGGCTGGTAATATGTTTTCGCTCCATACTGAATACTTTAAAAAATCTTATGTGCCAGAGTCATATATTGTTAGGTCTGTTGGTTACTTGAATTTATGTCAGTACGGGGATGCCATGCACGTGCTCACCGACTTACATAGCCGCTTTGAACAAACTCGTGATAAACTCGTTAAGTTTCAAAGCGAAAATAAAACTACTTTGGCTTACTACGACCTAGTAAAGGCTTGGTTTACTAATACCAACCAAAGCGAATACAATTCAGTGCCTAGATCTTTCGTCGTAGAACTTGCTGCTCACCCGTCATTTACGAATATCCAACGCCAAATGAACAACTACGAAGATGAAAATCAAAGATTCACAAAACTAATTTCTGATTTTTCTAATCGCGAACAAACTGTTAGACAGCGAATGCAAGTTAACAAAAACGAACTACAGACTTTAAAAAATCAAAAAGCATCTAACGATCTACTACAACGCAATGAAACCCGTAACGTAGTAGCCGAAATTGAAATTCAGATTATTAACCGCAATAAAGAAATTCTAAAAAAGATGCGAGACCTAGCTCAAGCCCGTCTAGATACTGAAAAATCGGCATTACGTGGTATTGCCGCTCAAAACTTAAAAACCCGCTACAATGACTTTTTAACTGTTTTAACTAAATTACTCGAGCAAGAAGAAGTCTTAGCCTACGAAATTTATTCTGGAGCTGGCGAACACATCCGCTACCAAATGGCGGGGGGCAAGATCGATGAGCGCAACCCGACAGCTCTTACACCAGAAGAAAAAAACAGCTATAAGTGGAAATTTAGAGGCGAGGTCTGGGAAGACGAAATCGGTCACTACCGCTCTTCACTTAAAAATGTCTGCGCAAACGATGAATTAGCACAAACTAAAGGAGATCAATAATGAACACTTCAATTTTAACACTTTTAACTTTAACTCTTTTCACTTTGCATCTTAATGCTGAACCTCTTTCGGCCAGCAAGGGTTTAGAAAAAATTAAAACCAATCTTGAAAACGCTAAAAAGAATAAAAGCGAGTACGATAAAAATTTAGAGCTAGTTAAAAGCAATGTAGTCGAAGTGCAAAAAGCTAAAGAGTCCACTCTAGCACAGAAAAAAATGGTTAATTCTGAAATAGCTAAAAATAATGAATCCCTAAAGAAGATTCAAAATCAAGAGCGTGATATAACGGCTTACATTGCCAAAGAAGGAGATAAAATTAAAGTTGAAAATAAGCAGATCGAACAGCTGCAAAACTTAATGACACAGATTAAAAAAAACCAAGAACAAAGAAATGCAATTATTGCTGACTATCAAACGCAGTTAAATGCAGCTAATAATCACAAAAAAGCTTGGAAAGACCGCGAAGATCAACTT
>JBEBIK010000020.1:0-13520 GCA_040080445.1 Pseudobdellovibrio sp. | reverse complement strand
TTTTGTTTGTGTGCCTTCGATGGTCTTAACAAATTGGCGTGTAAGTGTGGCAATTCCAGAAAGGCGTCCTAAAAAATTAAGAGCGACGCGTTCGGCTTTAAGTATTTGAATAAGGTCGCCTTCGATAGAGCAGATGTTTTGACCCTTGTAAACTAAATCGCCTTCGTTAAATTGCCATTTAACTTTAGCTTGTGGTTCTAAAAACAAAAGTGTTTCTTCAAAGGCATTGGCTCCAGATAAAACTAAATCTTCTTTAGCTTTTAAAAGAGCTTCTCCATGTTTAGGCCTCATCCCGAGAGATTCTGTCGTGACGTCTCCTGCAGGAATATCTTCCTTTAAGGCCGATTTGATTAGATCTAAGATATTCATATATTGTTTTCAATTCCTTGGAGTAATTTGCCGAGCTCTTCACGAACCACTCTTTCTGTTACTTCAGGAATAATTTGCCAGCAAATGCGTTCTGCGATCTGACGTATTTCTTCGCGCATGAGTTGTTCGTCAAAACTAGAGTGAGCAGAGCTGCTTTTTAGCTGATTTTGCGATTTATGAACAGCTACGGGAGAATCTTTTAAATAATTTTGAATCTGTTCGTTAATTTTCTTTTGCAGATCGGGTGTATCGTCGCTTATAGAATTAATAACTTTAACTTCTTCGAAATCTCCGAAGTTTTCGGTTTCAATTACGAACTGATTTGTTTTAGCGGAGCTCCACTCGTCTTGTTGCGGAGGTAATTCAGCCTCGACAACAATGCTAGATTTTTCGGTTTTAGTTTTTTTACTAACAGAGGCGTCATCAATAACATAGCCAGTTGTCGTATTGTTTTTTGAGTTTTCAACAATAGGAATATCCATCGCAACATTGTTTTGAGTAGAAGTATGTTTTATTTCAAAACTGGTAGTGGTTGCTTGAGTAGGAGCTTGTGACTGAGATAGCGTGTTATAATCCGTTTTTTGTCTGACGAAAGTATCCGACTCTTCAAAGTTAGGCATAGGTGCATGATTTAAAAAACCTTTAAGCGGAAAAGTTTGTAATTTCGGTACTAATTTTTCGACGAGATTTCTGATAGTTTCAGTTTCGAAAGGTTTTTCTAATGAAGCGTCGGCACGTGAACCCTTAAAAAGTTGATCGTCGAGCTGCATGAAACTGCTCCACATTAAAACCACAGGAATATTTTTTGTATCTTCTTGCGTTTTAAGTTCGAGACAAACTTCATAGCCATTTTTTTTATTTAGTAAGATATCGGCAATGATGATGTCGGGCATAAAAGACTGAGTTACCGATAGTACATCGATACCCGTAGGGACTGTTTTGACCTCGACTCCATAATCCGACAATACCATTTGTATCGCTTTTTTAATGGTCGAGCTTTCATCTGCCAATAATACACGCAAAGCCATACCTAAGTACATATCACAATACCAAATGAGTCAAGTTCAAGGCATGATAAATATTGATGTTTTCTCGTATCGACCGTTATTTGTTGGGTTTGTTTTGGTCTGCTTTTGCAGCGGGCCTATTAGTTTTTTTAACACTTTTTTTAGCCACTGACGCTATGACGACGCTGGTAAAATACAAAGAAGTAAGCTCCATTATTTTAGCGCGGTATTATGGTTTTTATTCAGTCGAAATCATATACAAAATGTTGCCTATTGCTTGTGTGGTAGGCATGGTTATGACCATCTCGTCTCTTAATAAGGGGAGTGAGCTGGTGGCCCTTTTTGCTTCTGGGTTAAGTTTGTTCAGAATTTCTCGCTTCGTTTTTATTTCGATTATCGTTGTTGGCATATTTTCTTATTATTTGAGCGATCAGTTGATGCCAGCTTTTAACAAACAGAAGAATTTTATTTACTACAACGAGATGGAAAAAACACCTTCCCGCTTTCAGACGATCAAGACTAATAAAATTTGGTACCGTTCTAAAAATTCTATTTTTAATATTAAAACTTTAAATGCGGAGGGAAATAAAGCTCAAGGTTTGTCGCTTTATTTCTTTAACGACAATTGGGACTTAGTGCAAATGTTGACGGCCGATTCAGTCTTGTTAAACGGGCGGCAGTGGGTTTTGAAACACGGAACTGTAACAGTATTTGACCAAGCTTCGAGTTTTCCGCTCAATGATAAATTCGTCGAAAAGACCATCGTGATGTCGGAAGATGCGCAAGACTTGCGGAGCACAGGGCAGACTTCAGATTTATTAACTCAGGCCGAGCTGTCGAGATATATTAATAAAAACAAAGATGCGGGCCTTGATACAATTCGTTATGAGGTCGATTTTCATACCAAATTTGCCTTTGCTTTTGCTGGGCTTGTGATGAGCCTTTTAGCCTTACCGTTTTGCGTAGGTCAAGCGCGTGGCGGTGGCATGATGAAAAATATCGGTATTAGCATGGGCTTGGTGGTTTTATACTGGGTGGCCCATAGTACCTCGCAAACTCTTGGCTCCCATGGCCAAATTGCACCAATTTTAGCGGCTTGGCTGCCTAATTTTACTATGCTTGGTTTAGGCGTCTTCTTATTGTTGCGCTCTAATCGTTAATCGTCTAAAAAGATAATATGAAACTCGAAATATTGACCTACCCTAATCCATTATTAAGAGAGGTATCTGAACCCGTAAAAGAGTTTGGACCAGAGCTAAAAAAATTAGCCGAAGATATGCTTGAAACGATGTACGACGCTAACGGCATTGGCTTAGCTGCCCCTCAAGTAGGAAAGCTTTTGCAAATGTTAGTGATCGACACACGTCCGCGTGATTTAGAAGCTTCACGTTACGAAAATGACGATCAAACTGAACTTGAAAGTAAAATTAAGCAGCCACTTATTTTAATTAATCCTGAAGTCGTTAAAGGCGAAGGTAAAACAACTTTTGACGAAGGCTGTTTATCAGTTCCAAGTTTTTTTGAAAGCGTTGAAAGATTTGAAAAAGTTGAAGTAAAAGCATTTGATGTAAACGGAAAAGAATTTCGCATTGTAACAGACGGTCTTTTAGCTATTTGCATTCAGCACGAAATGGATCACTTAGCAGGAACTTTATTTATTGATCACATCAGCTTGACAAAAAGTAATAAAATTAAAAATTCGATTAAAAAATCAGGTTACCCTTCTAAAGAAGAAATCGAAGAAAAGCGTTCTGAAAAAAGAAAGTCTAACGTAAAGGCATGAGTCCTATTAAGCTGTGCTTTTTAGGAACTCCAGAATTTGCGGCTGTTCATTTAAAATCTCTTTTAAATAACCAGTCCTTTTCTGTTGTGGGAGTGGTGACTCAGCCTGATCGTCCAGCAGGACGTAAAATGCAATTAACTCCTTCGGCAGTTAAAAGTTTGGCGCTTGATAATAATTTACCAGTACTTACTCCAGAAAATTTACGTAAAGAGCCTGAAGTATTTGAAAAAATAAAATCTTGGGGTGCGGAAGTGGCTGTAGTTGTGGCTTTCGGACAAATATTATCGCAAGAATTTTTAGATAGTTTTAAATTTGGCGCGGTTAATGTTCACGGAAGTTTGTTACCAAAATGGCGTGGTGCTGCGCCAATTCAAAGATCTATTGAGGCCGGTGATAAAAAAACGGGAGTCTCTTTACAGCGTATGGTTAAAAAACTCGATGCTGGGCCCATCATTGGTGAAAGAGTTGTAGTGCTTGATGAGACTATAACTGCAACTGAGTTGTATGAGCGTTTAGCGGTGCTTGGTTGT
The DNA here is from genome assembly GCA_040080445.1 of Pseudobdellovibrio sp. Classification (GTDB taxonomy): domain Bacteria; phylum Bdellovibrionota; class Bdellovibrionia; order Bdellovibrionales; family Bdellovibrionaceae; genus Pseudobdellovibrio. The sequence goes on along the minus strand of JBEBIK010000020.1, from coordinate 9,831 downwards.
GAATTGGTAAATGTCGATTTACAAAAGTATATGAGTGGCGAAATTAAATTATTAGAGCAAGATGAAACTCAGGTTACCACCGCTCGAAAAATTGAAAAAGAAGAGAGCTTGTTAACTTGGACCACTTCGGCTACCGATTTGCATAATCGTATTCGCGCTTTTTCAATGGGGCCTGGAACTTATGTCATGTTTGGTGAAAAGCGTTTAAAAATTCATAAAACAAAAGTACTTAAAATGGATTCAACATTAAAACCCAGCGTGATAGCTAAACTAACTGCAAATGAGTTGGTGATTCAAGCAGGCTTTAATCAACTTTCGCTTTTAGAAGTACAGCCTGAATCAAAAGCTAAAATGCATATTTCTGAATTTTTAAAATCTCATCAGTTAAAAGAAGGAGACTTGTTTGTCTAAAGTATTAGTGGCTCCGAGTATTTTATCTGCCGATTTTTCTGATCTTCGTAATGAAATGAACAAAGTAACAGAAGCTGGAGCTGATTGGTTGCACATTGATGTTATGGACGGTAATTTTGTACCGAATTTAACTTTGGGAATGCCCATTGTTAAATCAATTAAGCCGCATGCAAAAATTCCACTCGATGTGCATCTGATGATTGAAAGACCTGAGCGCTATATTGAAGAGTTTATTAGTGCTGGCAGCGATTATTTAACTTTACATGTTGAATCGACTTCGGTTTTAGAAGAGTCGTTAAAAAAAATCAGAAGTCTTGGCGCCAAAGCAGGAATTACTTTAAAACCAAAAACTAAACTTGTAGATATTAAGCCGTATTTAGCTTTAGTCGATTTAGTATTAGTTATGACCGTAGAACCCGGATTTGGCGGACAAAGTTTTATGCAAGAGCAAGTGAATAAAATTTCGGAACTTAAAAAATGGCGTGAAGAGGGTTTAGGAAATTATTTAATTGAAGTAGATGGCGGAGTGGCCGAAGGCACAGTCAAAGTATGTTTAGATGCTGGCGCTGATGTTTTAGTAGCAGGTAGCGCTGTTTTTAAAGGCGAAAAAACAGTAGCCAATTATAAAAGTAATATTGAGAAATTGAGATAAGATTATGAAAAAATTTATTTTAGACGGAAATTCGATAACGGTAGATTCTTTGCATGAAATGACTTTTAGCGAAGGCGTGTTTGAGTTAGCTCCTGATGCTAGAGAAAAAGTAAAAGCTTCGCGCGACTATATTGATGGCCGCATTAAAAATGGCGAAATCATGTACGGAGTTAACACCGGTTTTGGAGCTTTTTCGTCAGTCAGAATTTCAGACGCAGACATTGAGCAGTTACAAAGAAACCTAATTCGTTCTCACTCTATGGGAATTGGCGAGCCGTTTACTAAAGATCAATCCAAAGCCATGATGATATTACGTGCGAACACTTTAGCACGTGGCCATAGTGGTGTACGTGTTGATGTTATTGAAAAAATCTTAGAATTTTTAAACGAAGATGTTATTCCCGTAATTCCTCAGCAAGGAAGTGTTGGGGCCAGTGGAGATTTAGCTCCGCTTTCGCATTTAGCCTTAGCTTTAATTGGCGAGGGTGAAGTGTGGGGAGATAATTTAAATGGTGTGCAACCTCTTGAGCTTAAAGCTAAAGAAGGTTTGTCGTTAATTAATGGATGTCAGGTCATGACTGCAGTTGGACTATTAGCGCTTTTTGAAGCTCGAGATTTGTTAAAAATTGCGGATATTTCTGGTGCTATGTCGCTTGAAGGCTTACGTGGCTCTAGAAAACCTTTTGATCCGTTAATTGCAGCCACTCGACCCCATGGTGGTGAAGCTCCAACAGCTCGAAATTTATTAAAAGTAATGGGTGAGGCCAGTGAGATTTCTGAAAGCCATGCCGTCGGTGATCATCGCGTGCAAGATGCTTATTCGCTTCGTTGTATGCCTGCAGTTCATGGTGCTGCTAAATTATCAGTTGCTTATGCAATCAAAATTTTAGAAACAGAAGCCAACTCAAGTACGGATAATCCTTTGGTATTTGCCGAAGCCGGAAAAATATTATCTTGTGGCAACTTTCATGGAATGCCTGTGGCGCATGCGATGGATTTTGTAGGGATTGCAATTTCATCTTTAGCCAGTATTTCTCACGAGCGAGTTTCAAAATTTATTTCAACTCAGATGAGCGAACTCCCTCCGTTTTTAGCTCCCAACGGTGGCTTAAATTCGGGACATATGATTGTACAAGTGGCGAGTGCCAGCCTTGTAAGTGAAAATAAAGTTTTAGCTCATCCAGCCAGCGTAGACTCAATGCCCACTTCGGCAGAAAAAGAAGATCATGTTTCGATGGGCACTATTGCCGCTCGCAAATTTACTCAAATTTTAAAAAACGCACAGAATGTTTTTGCTATTGAGTTTTTATCAAACACTCAGGCTTTAGACATGATTGCACCTCTAAAACCTACAGCCGGTGTTCTCGAAGCCTATAACGAAATTCGTAAGCATGTGCCGTTTGCAAAAGAAGATCGTATCTTTGCAAAAGACGTAGAAAAAATTCGCCAACTCATTTTGAACCGTACTATTTTGCAGCAGGTTGAATTAAAGGTAGGAACATTAGAAGTCTAAGTTAGTTGATACTTCCCAACCATGGTCTAATTTTAACAACACACCTGTTTCATATTGAGAATGTTGTCAAATTTTAGTCAAAAAAACTCAAATATATCCGATAATTAACATAGGTATATTGAGGTACGTTTGAAGTTAAACAATTTAAAGATTTTCATACTATTTATAGTTTCCCTGATGCTTTATTCGTGCGGGCAATCGGGTGGCAATGCTCCGTCGCTTGAACAACCTTCGTCTTTACCACCAGCAACTCCGACAGCAGTTGTGATTGCACCAACCTCGGTTACATTAGCTGTTAATAATACTTTTAACTTCACAGCTTCAGGTGGAACTTCTCCATATACTTATTCTATTTTTAGTGGTTCTGGTTCTGTGCTTTCAACGACAGGAAATTATAGCTCTGGTATTGTAGCAGGTAGTGGTGTGGTTCGCGTAACAGATGCTTTAGGTCAGGTAGCAGATGCAATTATTACCATCAATGCAGCTTTGCAAATTTCTCCAGTTAGTCAGAGTTTAAATATAAATAATACTCAGAGTTTTTCGACCACGGGTGGAGTAAGTCCAATTGCCTATTCTTTATTTAGCGGTACAGGAAGTGTAAATACTTCAACTGGACTTTACACCGCACCTGCAGTCGCAGGAAGTGCTGTAATTAGAGCAACAGACTCATTAGGTAATATTTCAGATGCTTCAGTAAATATATTTGATAGTTTAGGAATTTCGCCAACTTCGCCAACAGTGTCAATTAATGGTTCTATTTCTTTTAGTGCGGCGGGTGGATCGACTCCTTACAGTTATACTGTGCTAAGTGGTTCGGGAAGTATTGATGCATCAACTGGTTTATATAGCGCGGGTACAACTCCAAGCACGGCTGTCGTTCGTGTTACAGATGCGTTGAGTAATACGGCTGATGCTAATATTACTATTATAAATGCAGCGCCAGTTATTTCGGTTATTGCAGATCAAAATGCGAGTGAAGACTTGGTTTGGCCAGTTAATTTTAATATTAGCGATGTGGACAGCACATTAAATTGTTCGACTTCCATGTCGGCCTCTTCTTCGAATGTGGGATTGCTTCCTGTATCTAATATAGTGTTTTCAGGATATATTCCTAATTGTACGGCTACATTAACTCCGCTTATAAACCAAACGGGAACAAGCAACGTGGTGTTAAGTGTAACTGACGGTTTGAGTACAACGACTGAAGCATTTGCCTTTAATGTGAGTGCACAGAACGATGCGCCAGTATTAGCTGCGGTGGGTGCGCAATTCACAAATGAAGACACGCCAGTGGTTATTAATTTTACTGTGAGTGATATAGATTCTACTTTAAATTGTGCAAGCTCTTTATCGGCTGCTACTTCAAACTCTTCTTTAGTAACTGTAGGTAATATTGTTTTTGGAGGTACGGCTCCCAATTGTACAGCAACTGTAACTCCTGAAGCTGATGCAACAGGAAGTGTTAATTTAACTTTTAATTTAAGTGATGGTTCTTTAATAGATTCTGAGACTTTTGCTTTAACGATTAATGCAGTTAACGATGCGCCAGTGTTAGGCTCTGTTGGCGCACAATCAACAAATGAAGATACTGCACTTGTTATTAATTTTACGGCGAGTGATCTAGATTCTTCTTTAAATTGTGCTACTTCTCTAACGGGTGCTACTTCGAATTCATCTTTAGTAACGCTAGGTAACATTGTTTTTGGAGGTAGTGCTCCCAATTGTACAGCAACTGTAACTCCTGAAGCTGATGCAACAGGAAGTGTAAATTTAACGTTTACTTTAAGTGATGGTTCTTTAATAGACGCTGAGACTTTTACTTTAACAATAGCAGCCGTTAATGATACTCCAGTATTAAGTAGTGTTAGTTCACAAAGTGTTAATGAAGATTCAGCTATTGTAGTGAACTTTACAATTACGGATGGCGACAGCACATTAAATTGCAGCACTTCGATGACTGCCAGCACATCAAATGTAGCAGTGGTTCCGGTTGCGGCAATCGTGTTCGGAGGAACGGCACCGAATTGTTCGGCTACAATTACTCCGCTTGCCGACCAAAATGGGTCGCTCAATTTAACATTCAGAGTCTCAGACTCCGAGCCTTTATTTAATGATCAAACATTTACGTTAACAGTTAATGCTGTTAACGATGCTCCAACAATTGCGGCTATTTCTGCCCAAAGTGTAAAATCAGATGCATCTGTTGTGGTTAACTACAGCATTGCAGATATCGATAATACTTTAAATTGCAGTTCTTCTATTACAGTAAGTTCTGGTAACGTGAGCGTTTTACCAACTGCAAATATAGTTAAGGGCGGAACTTCGCCTAATTGTACATTAACAATTACTCCCACTTTAAATGTAGCGGGCACTTCAAGTGTTTCGTTGAGCGTGAGTGATGGTAGTTTAGCGGCTAATACTTCATTTAATTTAAATGTGATAAGCGTAACTTCAGTATCTGTAACTCCAGCCAGTTTTAGTTTAGCGGCTACGGGCAATCAGCAATTAGTTGCAACAGCTAATTATTCGGATGCATCTTCAGCAGCTATTACAACATCGATAGGTACAAGTTGGGCTTCGTCTGCTACAGGTATAGCCACTGTTAACAATTCTGGTTCTAAGGGCTTAGCGTCTGGAGTATCTGCGGGCTCATCTAATATTACTGCCAACTACAAATCAGTAACTTCAAATACTTCAGTTGTAACAGTTATAACTGCTACCTCACTGAGTGTTTCAACTGGTGCGGTGTCGGGTGGTATCGGAGCTCAGTTTTCTGTTACAGCAACAGCTCAAAACTCTAGTTCTACTTTTGATGTAACCTCAACAGCCGTATGGACTTCATCAAACAATTCAATAGCTACGGTTACTAACGGTATTATTTCATTAGTTTCGGCAGGTAACACGATAATAACTGTAACTTATGCAGGCTATACAGCTACAGTTAATGTTACTGTAGCTAATAAAACTTTATCTTCAATTGCAGTGACTGTTTCTGGCGGCGGTTCTAGTGTTTCTGTAAGTGGCACCAAAAATTTAATTGCTACAGCTACTTACACAGATGCTTCTACTCAAGTGATTACAAATTCAGTTGTTTGGTCTTCGGCCAACAGCTCGGTGCTAACAGCTTCAAATACATTACCTAATGTGGGTCGTGTAACAGGTATTGCAGCAGGTACAAGTAATGTGACAGCAACAATGGGAGCGGTTTCGGGAGATCTTTTATTAACGGTTAACTCTGTTACTCTGTCTAGTATTACAATCACTCCTAATGATCCGCTTGTAACTTCAGGTTCTAGTTATAGTTTAAGAGCTACGGCTACTTATTCAGATGCATCAACTTCGGATGTGACTGATTTAGTAACTTGGGCTTCATCCAATGCTACAGCAGCGACTATCAGTAATAACTCAGGCTCTAAAGGCGTAGCCACTACTCCAGTATTTACGGGTTACCGCACAACAAACATTACAGCAACATTATCTTCAGTAACTGGAACAACTCCTTTTGGGGTAAATGGCTCTACAATTTTATCTATTATAGTAACTCCAACTGTAACCATTACAGCTAACCAAACATATCAATTAGGTGCTTATGCTAATCTATCAGACGGTGGTGTTCTGGATGTTAGTGAATTTGCAGTTTGGTCAAGCTCGAGTACGTCTAATGTGAGCATTAGTAATTCTGTTGGTTCAAAAGGTCTTGTAACAGGCATTGCTAATGGCACATCAACTATAACTGCACAATTTGGCGGAGTGAGTGGAACTCGTGTTGTAACAGTTGCAGCTTCAGGTGCATTAACTGAAATTGGCACTGGTTTACTTGGAACATATTATACTTGGACAGGCAGCCCGCCTCCAGCCGCCGCATTTGTTCTTGCAAATAAAAAAGGCCAGCGTACAGATATGCGAGTGAATTTTGCTTGGGCAGCAGGCAATGCTCCAATGGGAGTGGGCGATCAGTTTGCAGTAAGATGGACTGGTTTTTATAAAGCCACTTCAGCTACTAATTATTTCTGTACTTATTCAGATGACGGTATTCGTATTTGGATTAATGGTGTTCAACTCATTAACAACTGGACTGAACATGGCCCTACATGGAATTGTTCTGCAAACGTAGCACTTACTGTAGGTACAAAGTACAGTGTGGTGGTTGAGTACTACGAAAATGGTGGAGGATCACAAGCTCACTTAACTCGATCATCAGTAAGTGCTGCCGATGCGCAAAACACAACTACGCGCGCTATTCAGCAAGTAGATTTATACCCTCAATAATTAATATTTAAAACTTCATCTACAGTTTTTAATTCGCGAATTAAACTTAAGTGTTCTTTTTTAATAAAGCCTTCTTCATGCGAATGCTGAACATATTTTAATAAATGATCGTAAAATCCAAATTCATTTAAGATGTAAATGGGTTTATTATGAAGTTTTAATTGCGACCAAGTAAGAATCTCAAACATTTCGTCTAAAGTGCCCATGCCGCCAGGTAAAACTAAAAAAGCATCTGAAAAGTCGTACATCATTTTTTTACGTTCGTGCATGCCTTCAACTATATGCAGTTTTGAAACTTTGTAATGCGCCACTTCATACTCAACCAAGCTTTTAGGTATAACGCCTATTACATGACCACCATGCGAGAGCACGCTATCTGCAATAGTGCCCATTACGCCCACAGTGGCGCCGCCGTAAACCAAGCCAACGTTTTGAGAGGCTATGAGCTCTCCAACTTTTTTAGCCTGCTGTACATATCGTTCTGAGTTGCCTTGAGCTGATCCGCAAAATACACATAAATTTTTTTTCATAAAAATGAGTTTATAGCAAAAAAAAATATTTTGAAAAGCCTTTATTTTCTGCTATGTTTTTATCATTCAAAACGAGGTCTATTATGTCGCGCTCAATTAAAGCTCCCACAGGCACAAAACTCACTTGTAAAGGCTGGTTACAAGAAGCCGCTTACCGCATGATTCAAAATAATCTCGATGCTGAAGTGGCCGAAAATCCAGATCAACTCGTGGTTTATGGTGGTATCGGAAAAGCAGCTCGCAATTGGGAAAGTTACGATAAAATTTTAGAAGCTCTTAAAAATTTAGAAAATCACGAAACTCTTTTAGTACAATCCGGAAAACCAATCGGAGTTTTACAAACCCATGAAGACGCTCCGCGAGTATTAATTGCCAATTCTAATTTAGTGCCGAAGTGGGCTACGTGGGAACACTTTCATGAGCTTGATAAAAAGGGCCTCATGATGTACGGGCAAATGACGGCCGGATCTTGGATTTACATCGGCACGCCAGGAATTGTGCAAGGTACTTACGAAACCTTTGCCGAAGTTGGTCGTCAACATTTTGGTGGCAGTCTCGAAGGTAAAATTATTTTAACAGCGGGCTTAGGCGGTATGGGTGGAGCGCAGCCACTGGCTGGGGTTTTTGCAGGAGCCACAGTTTTAGCTATTGAAGTAGATCCGGTAAGTATTGAAAAACGTTTAAAATCAAAATATGTCGACGAATCTGTAACAAATCTAGATGAAGCCATTGCTTTGGTTCGTAAATATGCTGCTAACAAAGAAGCTAAGTCCGTAGCGCTTTTAGGTAATGCGGCCACCATACTTCATGAAATGATTCAGAAAAATTTTATTCCAGATGTTTTAACAGATCAAACTTCAGCGCACGATCCATTAGTTGGTTATATTCCTGAAGGTTACACTGTACAAACAGCAGCTGAGTTTAGAACTCGCGACCAGAAAGCCTATTTAGATGCGGCCTACAAAGCGATGGCTAAACACGTTGAAGGCATGCTTGAAATGAAAAAGCGCGGCGCTATTACTTTCGACTACGGCAATAACTTACGCGCGCGCGCACTTGAATACGGTGTTAAAAATGCTTTCGATTACCCAGGTTTTGTTCCTGCTTATATTCGCCCATTGTTCTGTAAAGGCAGTGGTCCATTCAGATGGGTGGCTTTATCTGGCGACCCTAATGATATTAAAGTAACTGACGAAGCTATAAAAAAATTATTTCCACACAAAAAAGATTTAATTCGTTGGATAGATATGGCGAGCGAAAGAATTAAATTTCAAGGACTTCCTGCGCGCATTTGTTGGCTCGAGTACGGTGAGCGTGAGCTTGCAGGCTTAATGTTAAATAATCTCGTTAAAGAAGGAAAAGTAAAAGCTCCAATAGTTATTGGAAGAGACCATTTAGATTGCGGATCTGTAGCCAGCCCTAATCGTGAAACAGAAGCCATGCTTGATGGTTCAGATGCCGTTAGTGATTGGCCTATGCTAAGTGCAATGGCTTTAGTAGCCAGTGGAGCCACTTGGGTTTCGTTACATCATGGCGGTGGAGTGGGCATGGGATACTCTCAGCACTCAGGTCAAGTTATTGTGGCGGATGGAACTGATGCTGCAGCTCGAAGACTAAAGCGAGTTTTAACAACAGATCCAGCTATGGGTGTGTTTAGGCATTTAGATGCAGGATATGAATTAGCTAAAGAAACTGCGGTTAGCCGCGACGTTAAAAGTTTGTGGATTTAACGCACTAGACCCGTACTGGTATTCATAGAGCAACAATCCAGACCCCAATCCAGACTTTAGTTCAGTAAGTAAAACACTACAAATTGTCGATAAGTTCTCTGTAACCAGCGGAGAACCTATGAACGAAATGTCTTTTTTTTATTGGATTAAAAAGTGCATTCAGCATCCAGTGTATTTTGTATTTTGTTTTGCCGTAGGTTTGTGTGCCTGGAGTTTTTCTTTTGAATTTAAAAAACCTATAGCTGAATCTCTACAATTTTCGTTACAAACTCATGCACATAATGAACTTCGATTTAACGAAGAAAAAGTCATTAACCGTTTGCCAGCAAGTGCCGCTACAAAACCTAAAAAGAAATTACCTAAAAGATTTAGATCTAATCCTGCTTTTCAACTTTTTGAGAAGTTAAAAGAAGTTGCAGAGTAAAGTGATTAGTCAGGCCGATCTTAAATATTTTATAGAACTTTCTAAAACATTACATCTTACTCGTGCGGCCGAAAGATTGGCAGTCACTCAACCTACTTTAAGTCATAGTTTAAAACGTTTAGAGACTGAAATCGGTTGCGAATTATTTGTGAGATCAAAAAAAGGTCTTAAGCTCACTTCGGCAGGCGAAAAATTGCAGGGCTCGGCTTCAGACCTACTCACGAGATGGGAAGAACTTAAAAGTTCGGCTCTAGGCGATGTGGAGCTTGAGCAAGGTGTAATTAAAATCGGTTGTCACACGG
>JBEBIK010000293.1:0-3165 GCA_040080445.1 Pseudobdellovibrio sp. | reverse complement strand
TGGCTGATGCAAAACCTAATAAAATATCATCTCGTAAGCCGAGCTCAGTCGAACGCCCACCGCAATTTGTATTGTTAGGGTTTGACGGGTCAAGTAACCTTGATTTTTGGACTGAATCTGTAGACTTTGCAGATACTGTAAAAACTAATAATCCTGACAAAGAAAATAAAGTTAAATTTACTTATTTTATTAATCCAACTTATTACACAGATCCTGCTTATAAGTCTAATTATCAAACTCCTGGGTTGGATGGTAAATCAGTTAGTTGCATTGGTTGGGCCGACAAACGTGAAAATATTCCTCTTCGAGTAGAACGAACTAATAATGCCTTTGTTAAAGGTAATGAAATTGCTTCGCATGCAAATTCGCACTGTGATGCTTCAGGCACTGATAAAAACAATCCTCTTTACGGACGTCCATATAGTTTTGAAAATTGGTCCTCTGAGTTTGAACAATTTAATAAACTATTATTTGGCGTATTTAGTTTAAATAAATTTCCTGAACCTAAAGATTATGCTCCAACTGGCTTAGCCTTCAAAGAGTCAGATGTAGTTGGTTTCCGTGCGCCACTATTGGCTGTGACAGACGGCCTATGGCCAACTTTGAAAAAATTTAATTTTCGTTACGATACTTCAAAAGTTTCATCTCCTACTTATTGGCCACAAAAACAAACATGGGGTGGTTGGAATTTTCCTCTTGCACAAATTAAAATTGCAGGAACTAGCAGAACAACTTTATCAATGGATTATAACTGGCTGGTTTATCACTCTGCAGGTGCAAGTAAACCTAATTTAACAGCTGAAGAGCGTGAAGGTTTTCGTCAGCAAATGTTAGATAGTTATAAGTATTATTTTAAAGTAAATTATTTTGGCAACCGTGCTCCTGTTCACATTGGTCATCACTTTTCTAAGTGGAATCAAGGTGCTTATTGGCAAGCGATGAAAGAGTTTTCGCAATTTGTATGTAACAAGCCCGAAGTGCGTTGTGTAACTTACACTGAGTACGCTAATTGGTTAGACAGTGTCGATGAGGCTACCATGAAAGCTTATCGCGCTGCCGATTTTGAAAAGCCTGCAGAAGAGGGAATTATTAAAGACATTGCTGTTCCAGTGTTAGCTGATGTTCGTATTGACACAGATATCAAGGGTTTTGAGGCTATAGCTGATTCGCGCGATTTAAATAAAATTCGTAGCACGGGCGCAAGAGTACAACTGCAAATTAACTTTGAAGGCCAACGTGAAAACTCTGTAACTCGTGGAGCTTTAATTAATAAATATGGTAAAGGAAGCCACTTAACTTTACGTGCCGCTTTGTTAAATAAAAACGGAAAATTGATTCATTGGTCGACTTATAAATTAACTAATTTAGGTCTGCCTAATGAAAATATTTCTGAACCTATTGAGAATTTAGCAAATCAACCAGAAACTGCTGAAGCACATAATACTCCAGAGTAATAAATTTAGTTTTAACGAGAGATGGCTCGTCTATCTCTCGACTTAAGTCGTAGCTAATAACACTCCGAAAAAATTAATTCTATTTATACAGACTTTTGTCGCCTGATAAAGCCTACATCACTTGCTCAATACATTTATATTTTCCACAATAGAGAATCAGATAATCTATCAAGGATGAGCAACAAGTATATGGGATTAGATGTTTCAAAATTGAAATCAATTAAAATGTTAGTATTAGACGTTGATGGTGTATTAACTGACTGTCGTTTATGGATGGATTCCAACGGTGAGTGGAAACGCGTTTATTCTGTGCGCGATGGTGTAGGAATTAAAGCCTTAACTGAAGCTGGATATAAATTAGCCATTATTACAGGGGCGCAAGCCACAGATGTAAGAGCCCGAGCAAAAATGTTGGGTTTTGATTATTTTTATGAAGGCGCCATGGATAAATGGCCATCGTTCGAAAAACTACAAGCCGAATCCGGCATTAAGCCAGAAGAAATGGCTTACGTTGGCGATGATATTTTTGATATTCCGCTAATTAATGCTGTAGCTTTTGGGGTGACCGTTCCTGAAGCTGTTGATGAAGTAATTGAAGCTGCTAGCTATGTAACTAAAAGGCCAGGCGGCAACGGTGCAGTACGTGAAGTATGCAATTTTATTTTAAAATATGGTTTCTATTCTAAAACTTGAGGTGGATGTGATATCTAACTTGATCAAAAGTATTTTAATTTCAGCATTACTGATAGCTACAGTGATACTTTTTAGTATTTCTTCTAATGCAGCAGAAATAAATGTTCCAAAAGATGAATTAGCTCAGGAGTCGGTTTATCCAATTTTTGATAATATGATTAGTGTAAAAAGTCGTAACGTTAAAGACAGCGAAACTTTTGACATTGGTATATTTGGTGGTTTAGCAATTACCGAGCCCATTTCAAATACTTCAAAGTTTGGGGTGTCACTCAACTACCATTTCAACCAAGCCCATTCTTTAGGTTTAATTTACGCCAAAAATAGCAATGGCTTATCAAAAGATGCTGAAGGTTTAAAAAGTGATTTCGGTCTTGATTTTACGAGAGCTCCATTTCCAGAATACAGCTTATTAGCCGATTACAATTATAAATTATTTTACGGAAAATTAAGCGTAACCAAAAACGGCGTGATCAACACTTCAATTTATTTTTCGGGTTCTGGCGGTATAATTAAATACATTCATAAGTCTTATCCAGCAATAGCTATCGGTATGGGCGAAAGATTTTATTTTACTAACAATTTTGCACTTAAAATAGATTTAAGATTTTTTATTAATAATGCACCAATTCCCTTTAAAACAGGAGCGTTGCTTCCTGCTAATCCAATTCCTAGTTATGATTCTTTTGAAGATCGTATAACTTACACGACCAACTTAGAAGTTGGTCTAAATTACTTATTTTAAGGAGTTCTGAGACATGAAACTAGTATTAGCATTGTTCGCTGCTAACTTATTTTTTGGTCATAGTCTCTATGCTCAAGAACAGAATTTAGAAGACCAAGAAGTTATCAATATCGAAAATTTATATAAAAATAATCCTCCTCCGCAACAAGTTCCACAACCAGAAAGTAAATCTGCTGAAGCCATTACTCAGCAAGAGCAAAATGAACAATCACAAATTAAAAACAATACTGAAGTTCAGAATAGTAAAGTTAAAAGTTTAACAGACTTAAATAAATT
>JBEBIK010000019.1:0-13568 GCA_040080445.1 Pseudobdellovibrio sp. | reverse complement strand
GACAAGTAAAGCCCAAGCAGTATCGCTATTAATAAGAGTGCAGGAAAACCATAAGTAATTATACGAGTTAATCTATCGAGTTGAACTTCAAACGTCGTCATGGGTACTGCAATTTGTAAGTAGAAAGAAGAGGGACCAATGTCAGTAAGTGGAAAAGTAATCAGTCGGTAAGAATCAGCTTCAGCTTCAGGTAAGTCTTTGATGTCTTCAAGAGTGGTGTAGCTCGAGTCGGCACCCTCATTAACCTGACGTATTTCTTCTCTGTAGGGGAATTTAAGATCGCCAAAATTCCCTTCTTGCGAAAGTACAGTACCAGAAGAGTGGCGTATAAGAATGAGCGCATTACCTGATGAAAATGGAAATATTTTATCTTTATCAACTTGAAATAAAACGTCATCATTTATGCCAAATTCAATATTGCGAGAAACGTCGATGGAATAGTTGTAAAGTGCGTTGTCGAAATCTTGCAGTAGGGAGTCGTTAAGAGAGTAGTAAATGGCACCAGCAAAAAAAATTGTACTTACACCGAAAATAATTACAAATAGCGCCGTTAGGCGGATGCGAATACTAAGACTCTTTAAGAACGTAACCAACGCCGACCACCGTGTGTAAAAGTTTTTTATTAAATGGGGAGTCTATTTTTTTGCGAAGTAAATTAACATAAACATCAATAACATTACTTTCGGAGTCAAAATCTATATCCCATACATGTTCGGCAATAGAAACGCGGCCAAGAGGTCTATCGGGATTTCTTAAGAAATACTCGAGTAAAGAAAACTCTTTAGCGGTTAAACTAATTTCGCTATTTTGACGTTTAACTTTGCGGTGAACTAAATCCATTTCAAGGTCAGAAAATTTTAATACTGAATTCATATTGCTAGCAGAGCCACTTCGTCTTAACAAGGCGCGAACGCGGGCGAGCAGCTCTTCGAATGAAAATGGCTTTGTGAGGTAATCGTCGGCACCCGCATCAAGGCCATTAACTTTGTCCTTTGTAGTGGAAAGTGCAGTGAGCATAAGAATAGGGCCTTTAAAGCCATCTCTTCTTAAATGCCTTGCAGTGTCGATTCCGCTTTGGTCTGGAAGCATTACATCGAGAATAACCAGATCGTATTCGCTACTCGCCATAAATGATTCAGCAGCAGATCCCGATTCGGCAATATCAACTGAATATCCCACTTCATTCAGGCCTCTTTTAACAAATTGAGAGGTTTTGGCTTGGTCTTCAACAACGAGTATTCGCATGCACCAGAGCTTAACCCTATTATTAGATTTGAAGCAATTTTTTTGCTGAGTTTTTGAGTTGCGGGTAAAACAAGATGAGCACGGATAGAAGAGTTAAGCTGAATGATATCCAAGCGTATTCGCTGATCTTTTCGTGAAAAATAAAAAAGGCCATAATTGAAGCGAGGACAGGTTCAATTTGTTTACCGCAGGTCATTAAACTGATGTTCATGTGGTGCACCAAGTAGGTAAAACTCAGATGCCCCAGAAGTGTTGGTAATAATACTAAGCCCATAACAGAAACCCAAGAAATTGTATCATAGCCACTTAAACTAGAATCGTTAGCAAACACACATATGCCGAAAAGCGTTGCGGCCACGCTGTACTGTATAACGGCATAGTAGATGTTGTCGTAATAATGGCGAGCTTTCTTTCCAGTTAACATATAGGCTGCGTAAAAAGCAGCAGAGGCTACGGCCGCCCAATCACCTAGACTAGTTCCGCTGCTTAGGTTTAAGTCATGAGCTACAAGTAAGTAAATACCAGATAAAGCGAGTAAGTAAGCAAAGATGATACGCCGACTAAGTATCTCTTTAAAGAAAATCACAGCTCCTAACGAAGCCCAAATGGGGTTGGAAGAGAAGATCACCATGGTATTAGAAACTGTTGTGTTTTTTGCCGCGTACTTATAGGTCCACAAGTGAAGAAAGAAGAAAGTTCCCGATAAAATAACCCATAAGATGGTTTTGTTAAACTTAGGTTTGGGAAGCGGATGTTTGATAATTAGCCAAATTCCGAGCAATGCGGCGGCTATGCTTAAACGGTAAAAACCGAGAACCTCAACAGGCATATTATTGAGTTTTGCCCAGTTGGGAGCACTGGAAAGACAAAGTAGAGCTAAAAAATAAAGCGATGTGTGCAGCATGTTATGTGTTTGAAATCTTAGAGAATTCGATCATGCTTTAGCATTGAAGACAACATTTAAAGTTCAATGAAAGGAACATCAAATGAATAAACTATTAGTAATCGCAGCCGCAGGTCTTATGTTGACTTTAACTGCATGTAACAAACCGGATCTTAAATCAGACAAAGGCCAAGCTTCATACGCTATCGGTCAACAAATCGGTAAAAACTTGAAAGCACAAAATATCGAAATCGACGCTAAAACTTTAGCGGCTTCTTTAGCTGATGCTACTCAAGGTAAATCTGAGATGAAAGACGACGAGATCCAAAAAGCCATGATGAAATTACAAGAAATGGCTATGAAGAAACAACAAGAAGAAGGCGAAAATAACAAAAAGAAATCAGCTGACTTCTTAGAGAAAAATAAAACTGCTGAAGGTGTTAAAGTTACGGCTTCTGGTTTACAATACTCTGTAATGAAAGAAGGAACTGGAGCAATTCCAACTAAATCTGACAATGTTAAATGTCACTACACTGGTACATTAATCGATGGAACTAAATTCGATTCTTCAGTTGACCGTGGTCAACCTGCTGACTTCCCAGTTTCTGGCGTTATTCCAGGTTGGACAGAAGCTCTTCAATTAATGAAAGTTGGTTCTAAGTACAAACTTTTCATTCCTGCTGAGTTAGCTTACGGTCCTGCTGGTCGTCCAGGTATTCCACCAAATTCGGCTTTAATTTTCGAAGTTGAATTACTAGAAATCGTTAAAGCTCCAGCAGCCGCTGCTGCACCTGCTAAAAAAGCTAAGAAGTAGTTTTAAATGAGCTTTGATTTTAAGAACGATCCAATTGAGAATTTCTTAAAATTATATAAAGAGGCTCAAGTTAAAGGAGTGCCTGAAGCTAACGCCATGGCACTCGCAACAGTTAACGAACACAATCAACCCTCGGTCAGAATCGTCTTTATGAAAGGCGTAGATGAGCGGGGGGTTTGTTTTTTTACGAACTATGAAGGGCGCAAAGCCCGAGACATAGAAGCTAATAATAAAGTGTCAGCCAACTTTTTCTGGCCGAACTTAGATCAACAAGTTCGTATCGAGGGTCAGGTTCAAAAAGTTACTCGTGAAGAGTCAGAAGCCTATTTTGCTATGCGACCAAGACTCAGTCAAATCGGAGCATGGACTTCACATCAATCAGATAAGCTGGCTTCTTTTGCTGATTTCCATAAAAGACTTGAAACTATTGAAGCTCAGTTTAAAGGTATACCCGTTACTTGCCCACCAAACTGGGGTGGTTATCGTATTAAACCAGACGAAATAGAATTCTGGTTTGGTAAAAGCGGACGACTTCACGAACGCTATGTTTATCAAAAATCTACTTTAGGCTGGGAAAAGTTTCTCAGATCTCCTTAAATGAAAATACTTTTAACAGGATTTAAAGCTTTTTTAGGTGAGAAAATAAATCCTAGTGAAATCTTGTGCCAGAGTTTCCCTGATCTACAGTCACTTGTGTTACCTGTGGAATTCTCTCGTGCCTATGAAGTACTTAAATTACATTTACTCCAAAATAAATACGACTACGTACTTATGCTAGGCCAAGCAGCTGGAAGAAATAAAGTCAGTTTAGAAAAAATCGCCCTCAACTGGGTGCAGTCTCAGCATACTGATGAATCAGGTTATAAACCTGAATCTAAAAAAATAAATGAGTCAAAACCTCTGGCTTTAATGTCGCAATTTCCTATAGATGATGTTTATACAAAAGTTAAAATAAAAAATCCGAATATACAAATTTCATTTTCAGCAGGTACTTATGTTTGTAATGAACTCTATTTTCAAGTTTGTAGTGAATTCGAAGATTTAAAGGCTGTATTTGTTCATGTGCCTTTAATTAAAGAGCAGATAAGTGCAGAAAATATGAGACCTTATTTGGAATTAAATGAGCAAAAAGAAATTTTATCAGAAATTTTAAAAAGTCTTAATTAACAGCCGAAGGCGCAATTAAATAAAATTCAGGAATATTAACTTCAAAGTTTTCGCCATTTTCATCGACGAATTCGTAAGTGCCCCTCATGGTTCCAGAGCTTGTTCTGAGTGGGCAAGCGCTATCGTATTCAAAAATTTGGCCACCAGTAATTTTAGGTTGAAGTCCTACAACTCCAGCGCCTCTGACTTCTTCAGTATGACCTAAAGCATCTGTAATAATCCAGTGACGGCTCATGAGCTGAGCTGTTGCTGTACCTTGATTTTTAATTGTAATTTTATAAGCAAAAAAATAACGATGCTGATCGGGAGCTGATTCTGATTCAACGTAAACAGTGGTTGTGGTGACTTTGAATTCAGTTTGTTGGGCTTTTTTTAAACTCATCTGTTTTAAGGCTCTCATCAATATTCGATGTTTTCAAGAGTAAAAAAGAGCGGGTAGTGGTCTGAAGCCAAGCGCCCTTTTTCGTCCATGTTTTTGGGAGTATCGAAAGGAAAACCAAATTCATCTTTATAGCGATAGACTTTTACATCGTTAGAAACAAGTTTGTCTTTTAAGTTACTTGAAATAAAACAATAGTCGATTTGCTTGCCTTCAGCTCTTCCACCATTTTTAATTTGGTAAAAAGTCGAGCGCTTATCAATACTTATGTTAGCTAGCTCAAGCACATCTTCAAGATCTGTTTCGCTGTAGAGTGGCAAAAACTCAGGATCTGTATTAGGTTTTCCGGCAAAGCCATTCATGTCGCCAGATAAAATAATTGGTGTATTAGGTAACTGGGTTTGCAGTTCTTTGTAGATATCAACGGCTGTTCTAAGTTCGGCTGAGCGTCTTTCTGTGCCACCGGGATCTATTCTTTCAGGATCAAGTCGCGACTTGAGATGCGTTAATAAAAGCACCATAAACGGGGATTCTTTAGCTTTTGTGAAGAGTCTGAGTTCAACGCAGTCTCGCGAGAAAAACTGCGAATGGCCTTTAATACTGTAGCCCGTTTTTTTAGAAAGGTTTTCGTGCGGATAAAGAAAATTTAAAGGGCGGTGTTTATTAGAGGCAATATCAAAGAAAAATGAAACATCTTTTTTAATCAGATAGCCCACATCGATATTACGGTCAGAATTTCCTTCTAGTAAGGCCACATGATATTGATTATCTAAAAAGAGCTTATTAAAATTATTAAGTGAGTCGGTGCCGCCAACCTCACAAAGCATCATAATATCAGGATCATTTTCTTTAATAATTTGCGCTATTGCAGAGCATTTAACGAGTGCTTTGTTTTCGTAAACAGAGTTAGAGAGTTTTTGCCACTGAGCTTCATTGAGCTTTTGATAATGAGCTGGGATTTCTTGGTCGAAGCTCAGAAATAAGTTTTCAACATTGAAGAGTCCGAATTTTAATTGAAGTTTAGTTGATCCTGATGTCATATTTAAGACTACATTGTAGCAAATTACTTGTACCTAGCCTAGGAGATTCAATGAATGTGCAATCTGTCTTAAAATCTAAATTTCAATTTGAGATTAACACTAAAATAGCGCCCAAAGCTCAGGCTTTTGTTTATCTCTTAGGTGATGTATCTGAGTCTCGCCGTAAAATTGATTTCAAAAAAATTATTGAGCAACACGCTTTTAGCCAGCAAATAGCGCAACTTCAGGGCTCTGATAAAAGAGTATTGCACTTTGTAGGTCAGAGTGGACCAGTGTGGATATTGCAAAATGCTGAAAATAAAAAGTACGGGCATGCGGGGCTTTTAGACGAAACAGCTTATGCTTGGTTTAGAGATCAAGTGGGTACTTTAGTATCGCAGTTTAAAACTCATGCAGCTGAAAATATAATTTTTAATTGCTTAGAAGCAAGTTCAGATATTTTGCGCGCAAGCATTATTGGTTTAGAGCTAGCGAGTTATAATTTTTTAAATACTTATAGCGATACTCTTCCAAAAAATTCTAAAATTTATTTTTCGTTAAGTAGCAAAAAGAAAAATTTTAAATTGGATCTAAAATTTATTAATCAATGTTTAACAGAAGCTCATGCCGTACAATTAGCAAGACACTTAGTTAATCTTCCACCAAATGATATTAATCCGCAAAGTTTTGAAGACATTGCAAAAAAACAATTATCTTTTCCTAAAACGGTAACTGTAGAAGTTTGGGATCATAAAAAATTGGCCGCAGAAAACATGAATTTACATTTAGCAGTAGGTAAAGGTTCAGACACTCCACCGCGTATGCTTCGCATTAAATATCGCCCTAAGAAAAAATCTTCAAAAAAACCTATCGCCTTTGTAGGTAAGGGTATTACTTTCGATACCGGTGGTTTAGATATTAAACCTTCATCAGGTATGCGACTCATGAAAAAAGATATGGGTGGAGCAGCAGCGGTTTTAGGATTGGCTTATTGGGCTGCGCATTCAGACTATGAGCGCCCTTGTGATTTTTATTTAGCTTTAGCAGAGAATAGCGTAGACGCAAACTCTATGCGCCCAAGTGATTTATACCGCTCGCGTGCGGGCTATTTAGTAGAAATTGATAACACCGATGCCGAAGGCCGTTTGGTATTAGCTGATGTAATGGATGTTGCCGTTAAGCAAAAGGGTAACGACGAACCAGAATTTGTAATTGATATTGCAACACTCACTGGCGCAATTAAAGTAGCGCTTGGTGCTGATGTGGCGGGCTTATTTACCAATGACGATACTCTAGCCAATCAGTTGCAAACTGCTGGTCAAAAAAGCGGTGAGCCTAATTGGAGAATGCCGTTAGTGCAAAAATATTTTGGTTCGATGACTTCTAACTTTGCCGATTTTAAAAACTCAGCCGATGGTTTTGGCGGAGCTATTACGGCGGCATTGTTTTTAGAAAAATTCTGCGGTGGTAAAAAATGGGCTCACTTAGATGTGTATTGCTGGAATGATAAAAACACTGGAGCGCTTAGCTTTGCAGGTGGTAGTGGGCAGCCAGTGCAATCCATGATTGAATGGTTGAAAAGTAAAACTTAACAGCCGGTTACTCTAAAATTTTATGAATAGCTTCAGGCACGAGCTTTTTCCAGCTCTTGTCTTTTTTCTTAATTAATTTATTTACATGTTCTGAATGTATAAATTCTTTAATATCGTCGCAACCAGCAATATCTTGAATCATATTGTTTTCGATAAAGTGTTTATAAATATTTTTAACATCTGGTTTTGGAAAAAAGCTTTTTGTTAATAAGCAAATTTCTGCTGTTTTGTGAGGGTAAATATACAAGCGAGAGAAACGTCCTAATAATTTAGACATTCCTTCTAAAAGACCACCTTTAAGATCGAAATAAAAACTTTCATCAAATAGTTTTTCTAAATGAGTGGCCCCAATAACAATAGCGAGTGGTGAAGGTGTAGAGAGTCGTACAAACTCTTTTAATTGGTAAAACAAAGTAAAACCAGTAACTAAAACTGGAATATCAAGTTTGTTGATCATTTTAACTCTGGCAAAAGCTTCGTCTGTGCTTAAGTGAGTTTTTTTAGCGCGATTGTCGATAGTGAATTCGAATACGGGTAGTACATCTTGAGTCTTAAGTGAAAACTCTTTTTTAAAGTGATCAAGACCGCGCTTAAAAATATCAAGGTGAGTATTAGTTACGGGCTGGTAAAACCCACGTTGAATGAGTAATGATTTGTTCCAGAAAAAGTCTGAAGGGTTTTGTACCTGACCATGTTGGTCAATAAAGCAGGCTTCGCTATAACCTTTTTCAACGAGCATTAGATTAAAATAAATTTCGTCGAACTTTTTAAACTCTGAACCTGTAAAATAAATTGCATCAACAGAAAGAGCATCCGATTTAATTTGATCAAATAAACCATTTAAAAAATCGGTTTGAGTTTTTCTTCTGTAAAAGCAACTGTGAATTAAATTTACTCCCAGTTTACTTAGAGTTTCTTGTTGCTGCAAACGGTGCTTGTCGAGCATGCGAACGTGTAACATGACTGTCTGTTCTTCAGACTTAGGGGAGTGTTGAAATTTAACTCCCATCCAGCCATGGCAAGATTTTTTATCGGCACCTGAAGCAGTTGCTACTGTGTCTGCAAAGCTAAAAAAACATGTATTGTTTGCACGAGTGGGGCCTAAGCGTTCAATTAATTTTTCGTATTCGCGATCCAGCATTTTTTCTAATCTGGGTTTACAAACATAGCGCCCAGATTTTTCTTTTCCGTAAATGATATCACTGTAGGTCATGTCGTAAGCAGAAATTGTAAGAGCTATGGTTTGCGATGCTTTACCAGCTTGAAAAAACTGACGAGCCACTTCTTGGCCTGCACCGATTTCGGCAAAGGTGCCGTAAAATTGTGGGTCTAAATTTACGTCGAGAGCTTTTTCTAATATGGTTTTAGAGCGGCTTTGTTCAGACATCTATTTCTCTATTTCTGGGATGGATCCGTTTTAATCCACGCCGTAAGTGCTAAGCTCATTGCCTTTTCTACAGGAATATCGATGGGTGTAACTTGTGTTTTATTAACTAGTATTGTGTAGCCGCCAAGGCCGTAACTCATTGGAATATAAACCGCGATTTTATCAGGACTAACTTTTAAGTTTTTATCGAGGTCGTTAAAGTGTTCGCGGGTAACAAGGCCTAAAACTTCTTTTCCGCCATCGAATTGAACTAAAACAACTTTTTGTAGTTGGCTACCACCGCGCTTTGAAAATAAATTCATCAAATCGCGAAGTGGCGAATAAACCACTTTAATAAGTGGCACTTCTGTTAGTTTTTCTTGCAGGCGCTGTAATAGGCCAGCCGTAACAAAGTTATTAAGCAGTAG
The DNA here is from genome assembly GCA_040080445.1 of Pseudobdellovibrio sp. Taxonomy (GTDB): domain Bacteria; phylum Bdellovibrionota; class Bdellovibrionia; order Bdellovibrionales; family Bdellovibrionaceae; genus Pseudobdellovibrio. Next base: position 4,675 of record JBEBIK010000019.1, on the reverse strand, counting down.
ACCTAGTAAAAAGATCAAAACCATTGTGGCTAAAAAACCAAAACCAGGGATGTATGCATCAACAGGGAGCAGGCTACGTAAAAAATTGCCTAATAAATTCTCTACAATAGTAACGCCGGCATAAACAATATAAATTGTAACGGCTAGGGGTAAAAAACTGATAAGACCACTAACAAAAATTTTCTGTATTTTATTCATTTAGTATATGATTCACGAGGTCAAAAGCAGAGTCAAGGGAGGCTTTAAGCTTGTCACTCAGTTTAAAAGATGATTATTCTTCAGGCCTGAATTAATACACAATCACATTTGATAATAATGGAGTTTTTTATGAAAAAATTGTTCTCAGCTTTGGCCGTTTTAGCATTAGTTGTTTCTGTAAATGCACAAGACAGATTTGAACTTGGTATCGGTGCCGGTACAACTCACCCAATGGGTGGAGACACATTTAAATCAAATGCTTCTACTGGTGACGGTCAAGTTTACTGGTTAGGTTACGGATTAGATAAAAACTGGGCCGTAGAATTAGGTACAGATAGCCTTGATTTTGATAAGGCTAACTCAAAACACAAAACGATTAACCTTTTGGGCGTTTACCGTTTCGTACCAGAAAACTGGATTCACCCAATTGTTAAATTAGGTGTGACTTCAGTTGAATCTAAAGATGCTACAGATTTAAAAACAACATCTACAGGCGCTAAAGCTGCCGGTGGTTTAGAAGCTGACTTCAACTATGTTTCTGTAGGTGCTTTATTTAATTACTACTATGTATCTAAAACAGACAGTGTTTTAGATTTAAAAGATACTCAAGCCTTTATGTCAGTATTTTTCTTAACAATACATAATGCTCTTGGTTCTTCAGAAGACTCTAAGTCTGAAGCTATGGCTCCAGCGGCAGCAGCAGTAGTAGCTAAAAAAGATTCAGATAATGACAGCGTATTTGACGAAGACGACAAATGCCCAAGCACAGCAAATGGTGTTATTGTTAATGCTTTTGGTTGTTCTGAAAAAGAAAAAGCATCAGTAAAATTAAATGTTGAATTTGCTAGTGGTAAATCTGATTTAAGCGCTAGCCACAACTCTGAAATTGAAAACTTAGCTAACTTTATGAAAAAGTTTCCAGAAACAAATGTTGAAATCGCAGGACACACAGACAACCGTGGTTCGGCAGCAGCTAACACAGCATTATCGCAAAAGCGCGCTGACGCAGTTAAAGCGGGATTATTAAAAGCTGGTGTTGCGGAATCTCGTGTAACGGCTAAAGGTTACGGACCTACAGCTCCTATCGCAGATAACAAAACTAAAGCGGCACGCGATCAAAATCGCCGCGTAACTGCAGAAATCTCTGTAACGACTGAAAAGAAAAAATAGTTTTTTATAATTCTCATAGTGAAACATTAATCTAGGGTCGTTTTGAGACGGCCCTTTTTTATTGTTAAATTATCTGTAAACAAGTTTTTCATATTAGATCATCTTTTGAATTATTTTGAGAGAAAGAGACGTGCTTATTTAGTTGTAGGGGGCTTACCCCGATACTAATTACATGTTGAAAATAAACTGTAGCAACCTTGCTACATTAATTCTATTGAGTTCAAATATAGCCTTAGCTCAGCTAAGTACGCCTCAGGCCGTTAGCGGTGAGTATATTGTTAAATACAAGGTCAGAGATTCTGTTTCAACCAATTTGCGTATTCGTAAAATGAATAAGGGTGTTTCGGTAAAATCAGCATTTTCAGGCTCTGAGATGATGCATGTTAAGGTTTCAAATGCAGCAGCCAGAGACTCACTTTATTCAGATCCTGATATTGAGTTTGTAGAGCCTAACTATATATTGAGTGTTAACCCAATTGATGTGAGTGCATTGGGTTCAGCTCCCGATTCTTCTGATGACTACAATCAATCTAACTCAAATGTTAAAGTTAAAGAGTCTTGGGATATTGAAAAACCATACAACGAAGGTACTAAAGCTATTGTTGCGGTTATAGATACTGGTTTAGATCGCAATCATTTAATATTTAAAGACTCAGGTGCTATCTGGGAAAACACGTCAGAAAAAAATGGTGTATCTGGAGTTGATGACGACGGTAATGGTTATGTCGATGACATCAACGGTTGGAACTATGTAAGCAATTCTTCTAATATGTTTGATGATAATAAGCATGGAACACACGTATCAGGAATTGTGTTAGGTGTAGGCCAAGACATCACGGCTTATCCAGTACGTGAATCTAAAGTAATAATTATGGCTCTTAAATTTTTAGACTCAACAGGCTCTGGTTCTACAGCAAATGCTGTAAGTGCCATTTACTATGCAGTTGCAAAAGGTGCTAAAGTTATTAATAACTCTTGGGGTGGACCTTCATATTCGCAATCGCTGCATGAGGCTTACACATATGCTTACAATCACGGAGTGGTGATAGTGTCGGCGGCTGGTAATTCAAATATCAATAATGATGTTACAGCGATGTATCCAACTAATTTAGACTCGCCAAATAACATCAGTGTTCTCGCTTCTACTGATACAGATCAAAAAGCATCTTTTTCAAACTACGGCGCTACAACTGTTCATGTAGCAGCTCCAGGATCTAAGATTTTAAGTTCGGTTCCAGGTACTGGCTGTTTAGCTCCAGGTTGCTTTCAGATGATGTCAGGTACTTCGATGGCAACTCCATTTGTAGCGGGTTTAGCCGCTTTAGTTTCAAGAGAGGCACCACAACTTTCTGCTTATCAGATTAAAAGTATAGTTCTAGGTTCGATCGACACCATTTCAACTTTTTCAGGTAAAGTAACAACTGGCGGAAGAGTTAATGCTTACAAATCCATTGTGAGCGCTAAAGCTCAAGTGGCTACTTCAGCGTGGAGTCCTTCTTATAGTCCAGACTATAAAGCTGGTCGAAGTACAGCTTCAGAGGCAGAAGAGGCAGGGGCCGTTGGTGGTTGTGGATTAGTAAAAGCAGCTTTTGATGCATCATCTAGCGGTGGTAACGGCAGTGGAGCTGCGGCTTCAGACCTAATGCTTATTTTAGTGATGGTCATGTTACCTTTAGTAGTGGCTCTAAATTTAAGAGCGAAAGTTTCAGAAACTGCACGGGCTCAAAACAGACGTACTTATGATAGATTCGCAGTAGCGCAAAATGCAGTTCTTGATGTTTATGGTCAAACAATAAATATTACCACTGAAGACATGTCTTTAGGTGGAGTTTCATTTAAATCCAATACTCAATTGCAAAAAGGTCAGGTTGTAAGAGTTAGTTTGGGTGAGAACAGCCAAGAAAAAATTGCAGCTGAAGTGGTGTGGTGTTCAAATCAACAATCCTATGGTCTGAGATTTTTAAATGTGTCAGATAATATTAAATATCAAATTAAACTTTGGACAACAGGCTTAGTACCTAGTACCTAAGCCTTACAGTAAGGTCCCTTTTAAAATTAAAATTGAACATGAGAAATAAATAACGACACCTGTTACGTCTACGATGGTTGCAACCGCTGGTGCTGAAGCTGATGCGGGATCTAGTTTAAATTTACGTAAGATAAACGGTAACATTGAACCTGAGATTGTACCCCAAAGAACAACACCTGTTACTGAGGCCGCTACAGTTACAGCAATGAGACCGTAATGATCGCCATACATACTTTCGCGCCAAGGCCAGAAGTAAATACGTATCATGCCAATTAAGCCTAATGCGAGCCCTAGACAGAGTCCAGTGGCGGCTTCGCGAGCGAAGATCTTCCACCAGTCTTTTAATTTAATTTCACCTAAGGCCATGGCACGAATAATAAGTGTTGAGGCTTGAGACCCAGAGTTTCCACCAGAGCTAATAATTAATGGTAAAAACATGGCCAGCACTCCAGCCCTCATGAGTTCATCTTCAAAATATCCAAGAGCACTTGCCGTGAACATTTCGCCTACAAAAAGAATAAGTAGCCAACCACCGCGTTTTTTTAGCATTTCTAAAAAAGAAATATCCAAATAAGGAGCGTCGAGTGATTCTACACCCCCGATTTTATGAATATCTTCTGTGGCCTCTTCTTGTACAACTTGCGCGATGTCATCGAAAGTGACGATACCCACCATTTTATTTTCAGCATCAACAACGGGAATAGCCATGAGTTCATGTTTGCTAAAGACTTGTCCGATGTGTTCTTGGTCAAGATCAACTGAGACTTTAACTATATCGGTGTGCATGATCTCTTCTACTTTTTTTGTAGCAGAAGAGGCAAAAAGTTCGCGAAAAGAAACCACGCCTAAAATTCTTTGTTCAGGATCAAGAACATAAGAATAATAAACGGTTTCAACCTGAGTTTTAGCTTGAATACGAATGTAGGTGATGGCTTCGTCTACGTTCATATTGGGTCTAAGGCGTATAAAACGCGAATTCATTAATCCACCGGCATTGTCTTCTGCGTAAGCTAAAAGTGCCGATACTTCGCGTTTGGTCTGTGGGTCTAAAAGAGAAAGGTATTCATCTTTTTGACTGGGATCTACTTCTTGAATTAAATCGGCCGCATCATCGGGAGCGAGTAATCGCAGCCATGAGCGTATTTCAAGAAAAGTGAGCTCTTCAATCAGATCGTATTGGTCAGAAGAACCTAAGTTTAAAAAGAGCTCTTCTGCATCAGTGCGGTTTAATGAGTTGAATTTAGTTTTTCGCTTTTCTTTGTTAAGCTGTGACCAATC
>JBEBIK010000292.1:0-3182 GCA_040080445.1 Pseudobdellovibrio sp. | reverse complement strand
CTGTAGGTTAGTTTGTTCGCCGACTTGCACGGGAACCTTGGGCGTAATTGGAGGATATTGTTTATTTACGTAGTATTGCCAACCCCATAGGAATAAAAAAACCACGATAATTGATATGATAAATCGAGGGTTAGCAAAAGGAGACTCATTTTGTTGCGGATTATTCATAAAGGCTCTTTTCTAAAGAATTTAATGGTACTGGATCATAATAGCTTTTTTTACTAAACGGATGGCAGCTGCCAAGTCTTTTTAAAACCAACCAACCCGCATAAATTGGGCTGTGCTTTGAAAAAGCTTCGTGCGCATAATGCGAGCAAGAAGGGTAATATCTACAATTTCCACCTAAAAAGTAAGAAAAAGTAGATTGATAAACCAGAATTAAAAGCTTGGCTAATTGAGTAGTCAGAGTATTCAGATCAGATTTTTTTGAAAATTTCGACAAATTCAGAATATTTTTTGTTTGAAAAAAATTTATCATCTGCTTGTGGTTTGAACACAAACACAAAGACGTGTGCATCGAATTTTGTTGGCCATTTTTCAGTGCGTACACAGTTTCTCACCCATCTTTTGAGTTTATTGCGAACCACCGAGTTGCCAACTTTACGAGATGCTGTGATCCCATAATAGTTTTGTGAGTCTTCCGATTGCATCAAATGCAACGTGACCCATGAAGAAAGCCGCTTCTTAGTACCTTTGAGAGCGGCTTCTTTAAAACTCGATGATCTTTTTAGTGGATGAGGCTTACTTGCCACCAGAAGTAACTGTTAACTTTTTTCTGCCTTTAGCTCTGCGACGAGCTAATAATTTGCGTCCAGCAGCTGTTGCAGTTTTAGATCTGAAACCGTGTGTTTTTGCGCGACGCTTATTACTTGGTTGATATGTACGTTTGCTCATGTATACCTCTATTCATAACTACGACGAATTAACGTCAATTGCAAAAATAACTAGCATTGGCTAATTAAAGTGAAGTAGAAATAAATCACATTGCAGCATCGAGGTCAACTGTTGATAAGTTGAACTCATATTGTTAATCAGTTCTTGGTCTGGGGGGGCACAGTCTTATGGAATTAAATAGTTTATTTTGGAGTCAGATTAAATCCACAATAAAAAGTAAGAATGGTGCTAACAAGCTTTTAGAGAACTGGCTCGATCCTATTGAGCTTATTAAGTCTGAAAGGCTCGTAGATTCGATTAAAATCACTTTTGGCGTTCCTAGCCAGTTTTTCTTTTTCTATGTTAACGAACATTTAAAAGACAAAATTACCAATGAGTTGGCTCAACAATCAGATGTTCGAATTGAAATCGATTTTGTCGTAACTGGTAAAACCGCTAGTGATTATAATACTTCTCTTCAAGACGTGATGCAAAACACTGAGCAATTATTTCATCAGCCCGTTACAATTATACCCGTTCCACCAAAGCCAATTGAAAATATTAATGAAGATTTCACTTTTTCTACCTTCGTGGTTGGTAAAAATTCAGAGTTTGCTCATGCGGCTACTTATAATGTGGCCAGTAATCCGGGAACGAACGATTATAATCCTCTATTAATATACGGGCCATCAGGTATGGGAAAAACGCATTTATTAAATGCGGCTGCAAATCAAATAAGAAAAAACTTTTCTCATTTAAGAATTACCTATATTTCGGCTGAAAGATTCTTAAATGAATGTGTTTCTGCTATAAGACGCCAAGAGATGGATAAATTTAGACAAAAATATCGTGAAAATTCCGATGTTATTGTTGTGGATGACGTTCAGTACATCGGCCGCGGTGAGGCAGTGCAAGAAGAGTTTTTCCATATGATTAACTCTTTTATCGAAAAGAAAAAACAAGTGATCTTGGCAAGCGATAGAATGCCTAAAGATATAATGGGGTTAGAAGATCGTTCGCGCACTCGTTTAGAGCGCGGATTAATTGCTGACATTACAATGCCGGACTTAGAAACTCGTTTGGCTATCTTAAGATACAAATCTGAAAACTATAATGTACGTTTATCTGAGGATACTATTCAGTACGTAGCTAAAATCTCTAAAAAATCGATTCGTGAACTTGAAGGAAATTTAAAGAAAATTAAAATGTTTTCTGAACTTCAGGGTTTAAATATTAATTTAGAATTGGCGCGTAAAGTTTTAGCTCATCACGAAAACACCACACAAATAAGTATAGAAGAAATTCAGCGCATTGTTTCGGAATACTATAAAATACGCATTACTGATTTAAAATCATCGAGCCGTGCGCGTCCTATTGTGGTGCCTCGTCAAATTGCAATGTATTTAATCAAAAAGTTTTTAGACAAATCTTTGGTGGATATAGGCAAGGCTTTTGGCGGAAAAGATCACACAACTGTAATTAATTCTTTAGATAAAGTTGAGAATCTACAAAACACAGATCCTCAATTTAAGAATGATATTGATGAGTTAGTGAACCAAATCCACAATGTTACTGGTTTGTAATTGTTGATTGTGGGTAAGGCTGTGGATAAGCATGTTAATAAAAATGAGGATAACTTTTATGTTGGTAACCCTGGATTTTACGCAGCTTTACCATTTAAGATATCCACAAATAAAACTTAATAGTTTTAAGTATTTAGTGTATTAACAAGGTTATTAACGCCCCTACTATTACTACTACTTATTTTAATATATTAATAGGGAAACAGAGAACATGAAAATTGAGATACAAAAAAAAGATTTATTGGGTTTATTAAGCAGAACACAAAACATCGTTGAAAAACGAAATACAATGCCAATTTTAATTAATGTTTTGTTGGATGCTCGTGAAAATCAATTAAAGGCTTATGCTACTGACTTAGAGGTTAGTCTAACAGACAGCGCTCCTATTCAAATTAAAGAGGCTGGCAAGGTTGCAGTGAGCGCTAAGAGCTTATTTGAAATCACCAAAGAGCTTCTTGATGGACCAATTCAATTAATTAAAAAAGAAAATAATTGGTTAGAAATTAAACAGGGAAAATTTTTATCAAAAATAATTGGTGTTGCTGCTGAAGAGTATCCAGTGTTTCCAACATACAGCTCAGAAAATTTTTCTAAAATGAATGCAGCTGAATTAAAATTTATGATCGATAAAACTATTTACAGTGTTTCTAACGACGAAACTCGTTACCACTTAAACGGTGTTTATTTTGAAAAAGTTGAAAAAGATTTTATTACGATGGTAGCAAC
>JBEBIK010000291.1:0-3193 GCA_040080445.1 Pseudobdellovibrio sp. | reverse complement strand
ATTTATTTTGATCCGGTTAAATTTTCTTGGACTTTGGTGAGCTTATTCTCATTTGAAAACCCAGTGATTTTATTTTTATTAGATGGGCGCTTGGGCACAATGATGTGCTTTTTTGTTATATTTTTTGTACTCGAATGGCTCATCCGTAAAGAGTATGTGCTACTAGCGGTTATATTTTATTTTTTAAACAAAGGCGAGCTGCATATTCACTTAGCTAGCGTGGGCGTATTAGCTGTTTATCTTTCAAGAATTTCATATTTATGGTGGCTATCTCTCGACGCCCAGAGCGAAACTCAAAAAATTTGGAAATCTGTTAGCATTTTACAGTTAGTGGCTTGGATAGTCAGTGCTATTTGTATTTTAAATGCTCTTGATTACGTGCAGATTAACCTTTTATTTAACGAAAAGTCAGAACTCAGCCGCTTTAACTTTTTGTGTATTGGTGTTTTGCTTTATCATGTGTGCAGCCACTTGTTTTTAAGTTTCTGGGGGCATTTTTATTTTCAAAAAAAAATCGAGCCTTCAAATTTACCCACTTACTATTCTACAGCTAATTGGATTTTACGTTTTAACATGAGTTACTATTTACAAAAACTACTTAAAACCCAAATTAACTCTCAACTTGAAAAGCATGCCGAAAGCCAAAAACAGTTTGATGAGTTGAAGCTAGTAAGCCCAGGTTTGGTTAAATTTTCGATTGAGAGCGTGTTAAAAAAAGAAACCGACTTCTTGAAAGAAGCTAATTTGAGAATATCTAAAATATAGTTGACCCTTTAGGGCTGCAGTTACAAACTTAACCCATGTCCGAAGACGAAAACTCACAACTTAAAAAGCAAGTAGCTTTGCTTCAAGCCCAACTCGGTAAAAAAGACTCTGAAGTGATGACTTACCGTCAGGAGCTCATGAAATTTTCGCAAAGACTTGATGTTTTGATGTCGCAAATTTCTGGCGATACGGCCTTATTAAGTAAAGTTCAAAAAGTTTTAGCGCCAACAGAAATTCCGACTATTCCAGGTTTTGAGATCAGCCGTAAATTTGTGTATGGATCAAAACACGGTGGCGACTACTTTGATATTTTTGAGCACGAAGATAAATTAAAATTTGGAATGTTGATTGCGTCGTCGTCTGGCTACGCCATGTCGGCTTTGTTTATGTCTTTGATTTTAAAAATTTCACATGTGCTTGAAGCTAAAAAAGGCCACTCGCCAGATAAAATTTTGCAGCAGATCGCAGACGAAATGAAAAAAATGGCCAGCCCCGTAGACACTACCAGTGCTTTTTATGCGGTGGTCGATCGTCGTGATTTTAGTTTATCGTTTTGCAATGCGGGAAATATTGATGGTTACTACTTGGCTCCGCAAAAGCCTGTGCAGGTGTTGAAGTCTACAAATAGCGCATTTAGCCAGCAGTTTTCTGAAAAGCTTTCTTTAGCTTCTCTAGAGCTCGAGCCCAAATCTAAAATTTGTATAGTGACCGAAGGCATCACCGAAGTGCTCGGAGTTGATAACATTGTGAAAATTATGACTGAGAACGCCAAAAGTGGTGTTCATGACTTACGCAACGAATTACTTTTTCAGGCCCAAAGAAAGTCTAATTTAGAAGAACCCTTACGAGATCAGACTGTGGTCGTAGTCGAAGTTAAAGATCGTATGATAAAGCTAGCCAAATAAGTAAGCTTTTGATAATTTTCTAGCATACAAAATCAAAGGAATATATATGGCAGAAGTGAATATCTATGAAGGCGCTTTAGATAAAGGTCTTGAAGGCGTTGTGGCTTGTACAACAGCGGTTTCTTTTATCGTTGGAAATACTTTAATTTACCGTGGTTACACAATTGAAGACTTAGCTGCCAATTCAACTTTTGAAGAAGTCACTTATTTGTTATGGCATAATCGCTTACCAAATAAATCTGAGCTAGAAGCTTTCAAATTAGACTTAAATAAAAACATGAAATTAGACGATTCATTTATCGCAGTGTTAAAAACATTGCCAACAAATGTTCACCCGATGGCATGGTTGCGTTCTGCAGTTTCTTTGTTAGCTCACTGGGATACAGATGCAAATGATATGTCAGTAGAAGCCAATCACCGTAAGGCTGTTCGTTTAACAGCTAAAATGGGTGCATTAGTTACAGCTTTTGAAGCAATTCGTAACAAACGCGAAATCTTAGCGCCAAAAGCGGGTCAGTCTATCGCTTACAACTTTATGTATATGTTAAAAGGTTCTGAGCCAGATGCAGAATTAGTAAAATTATTTGATACATGTTTAGTTTTGCATGCAGACCACGAGTTAAATTGTTCGGCTTTTGCAACACGAGTAACTTCGTCTTCGTTATCTGACATGCACTCTGCAATTGTTTCTGCTATTGGCGCTTTAAAAGGCCCTTTACATGGTGGAGCTAACGAACAAGTAATGGTAATGTTAGCTAAAATCGGTACTATCGAAAAAGCACAACAGTTTGTTAAAGATGCTCTCGATGCAAAAGAAAAAGTAATGGGCATTGGTCACCGCGTTTATAAAGACGGCGACCCTCGTGCAGCTATTTTAAGAAAATTCTCAGAGCAATTAACTAAAAAAATTGGCAAACCAGAACTTTATGAAATGTCAGTGTTGATTGATTCAACAATGAATAAAGAAAAAGGTTTAATGCCCAACGTAGACTTCTATTCGGCTACTGTTTATCACGGCATGGGAATTCCAACTGATATCTTTACTCCGATCTTTGCGGTTTCTCGTATTTCTGGATGGATTGCGCATGCTAATGAGCAGTACGAAAAAAATCGTATCTATCGCCCACGCGGTAAATGGCAAGGAAAAGAAGGCTTAACTTGGAAGCCTGTAGAGCAACGCTAGATGAAAATATTTTTAGCCTTAACTCTAAGTTTACTTTTATCTTCATGTGCTTATTTAACTAAGGATCTTTTAAAAGATCCTGAAGTTAATGTAATCGATTTTAAAGTGACTAACGTAACTTTAGAAGATGTATCTGTAGCTGTAAAAATGAATATCAAAAACCCTAATGCTATACCTTTAAAATTAGATGAAGTGAGCTATGCGCTGAAATTTTCAGGCAATGACGTAACTGAAGGTAACTTTAAAGACGGAGTTAGTATTCCGGCTTCGGGGCAAAACGATGTAACTGTGCCGCTTAAATTTAAATACTCTTCAGTGGGTAGTGTGATTTAAAGTTTAT
>JBEBIK010000290.1:0-3219 GCA_040080445.1 Pseudobdellovibrio sp. | reverse complement strand
ATCGAAACCTCAGCCATTCAGATTGAAGATGCTAAAGGCAATGTCTACACAATTGTATACAACCCGCTGACGGGTCACGCTGACGTTATTGATGAAGCAAAACTTTTAAAAGATCTAGCCCAATAGTAAAATATAAGTATATCATTTAAGAGTGAAGATATTGTCTCGACCAAAAGGTTTTACATTAATTGAAGTTGTTTTGGCCTTAATGGTTATGGCTTCAGGATTACTTATTTTAACCAACTCCTGGTCAGGAACTTACAGCCGTCTTAAAAAAACTCAAGTTCAAGTTCAGCTCGCCGCTCTCTTAGAAAGAAAAGTAACTGAGCTCGAACGCGAGTATAAAGGTAAATCTTTAGAATCTATTCCCGAAGAAAAAGAAGACAACTTTGGTTCAGAACTCCCGCAGTACAGCTGGAAGTTAAAATCTAAAAAACTTGAAATTCCAGATATCTCTGCCTCATTGGTTGCGCAAGATGGCGGCGCTGATCAATCGATGATTACTCTGATGAAAACTTTTACGGAGCATCTTTCTAAATCAGTAAAAGAGCTCAACATAAGTGTGATTTACAAAGAAGGCAAAAAACCACTTGTTGCTGATGTAACTATTTACATGATCGATTACGATAGACCTCTTCCTATTCCGGGCGCTGGCGGTGGTCAGTGAAATCTCGAATAATTTCAAATAAAGGTTTTACGTTACTCGAAGTTATTTTAGCCGTTACTATTTTGTCTACGCTCACCGTTTTATCCACTCAAACTATTAGCCGCGCCTTAAAAGCTCGTACCAAAATTCAAGCCGAAGTCGACGACGTATCGGCTCTGCGCGATTCGATGCGCATGATAAAAACCGATATCAACATGGCTTATCATCATCGTGATTTTGAAAAAGAAATATTAGATTTGGCTGCTAAAAGCACCGGCCCAGTCAAAGCGGGACAACCAAGTCCTACGCAGAGCCAGCCGACACCTCGTCAAACAAAACGCTTTGATCCAGCAACTGAATTTGTAGGCATCGATAATGAAGTTAACTTCGTAACTATGAATGGGGCTCGCACTGTTTCTAACGTTGTGCAGGCTGATTTTATTGAAGTTGGCTACAGCCTTAAGGGCTGCAATAATTTAACAAGTAAAAAAGCGAGCCAGTGTCTTTACCGCAGAACTCAAAGTTTACTTGATGATGATATTAAAACTGGCGGCAACGAAATCGTTATGCTCGAAGGAGTTAGCGAATTTAAATTGCGCTACATTGGCGAAACCAAGCAAGACTGGGTTAATCAATGGAACTCAACGCCCAACAGTTCTGATGCCGGAACCAAAGGGCTTTTTCCGGATGCCGTCGAAGTATCATTAACGATTGATCGCGAGTTTGAAAAAAAACCTAGAAGTTATTCTATGCAATTTGTTATACCTGTTCACTTTCCAAATAATTCTGAAAAAGCTCCTGCTTCGACAAACACCAACGGAGGAACTCAGGGCCAAGGTTCTACACCTTCAGGAGGTGGCGGTGGTAACTAAATTTTTAAAACGCCTTAAATACAATCCACTGGCAGCAAAAAATAATAAACGAGGCATAGCTTTAATTCTAGCTATGACTTCATTAATGTTTATGGTTTATATCACGACAGAACTCACGCAAGATTCGGCCATTGAATACATCGTTAACTCCCAAGAAATGAACCGTATTAAAGCCTACTACGCCGCTCGTAATAGTATGCAAATCGCATTACTCCGCATTAAATTATTTCAACAGGCTTCAAAACTTCCACTACCTGAATCTTTTGCAAGTCAGCTCGATCTGATCTGGAAATTTCCTTTTGCTTGGCCCCTGCCTTTGCCGGCTGACCTCAATTCGGTAGATAAAGAAAGCATGAGTAAAATCAGCGGCGAGTCTTTAATGGACGCTTCTTACACTCACAGCATCGAAGACGAAGGTTCAAAAATTGATATAAACGATCTTGCTTCGCCATCTAAGACCTTAAGAGAAGTTACAAAAAAACAGTTACTCAATGTTTTTGAACAGAAATTAGCCAGCGATGACGATTTTAGAACCGAATATCAAAGCACCCGCTTTGAAGACATCATCAGCAAAATTTACGACTGGATGAGTGACTCTACCACAAGCTCAGATGGCAGCGGCGACAAGCGCTCAAGTTTTTCTGGGCTTGGAGCTGGCTACCCACCCAATCGTGGTTTCAGAACCATCGAAGAGCTTCGTTTAATACCAGGTATGACGGATGCGTTTTTTGATTTACTAGCTCCGCGAATTACTATTTACGGTATGAAAGCCATAAATCCTAATCTTGCAACCAAAGAAGTTTTAATGTCACTCGATACAGGTATGACGGAAGAAGTAGTTAATGAAGCTATCGAACGCCGTGATGATCCTTTAAAAGGCGGCCCCTTCAAAGGAGCTGGCGAAGAATGTTCAAAAGGATTTAAAACTTTTGTAGAAGGCCGTGGCGCAAGGCTTGCTAAAGAATTCGATGAGATTCCAATGATTTGCGACAAAGTCTTCAATTTTAGAATTAAAGCCACAGGCCTCTTTGGCGCTGGAAAAAATGCTCTTATAAAAAATATTACCGCCGTTGTTGTTGATCTTAACAAATCGGCTAACCAAATTAAGTCTTACGTTGAAAAAGAAAAACAAGCGGCTAATCCGCAGCAAGGTCAGAATCCGCAGAACCCACAAAATCCGCAAAATCCTCCAGCCACAACGGGGTCTGGATCTACGTCGGGAACATCAGATCCTCTTCCCAAAGGCGCGCCTCGTGTCGTATACTGGACCGAGAACTAGAGTTACCACACGAAGGAAGGGACAGCATGCGATCGATAGGTCTTGATATCGGCGAATATTCCGTCAAATTAGTTGAGCTCGTCCAGAACAAAAAAAATGTTTCGATTAATCAAATTCAAGAAAAGCAATTAAGCCAAAATATTTCTGCAGTTGATAAAGAATTAGAAGTCATCGAATTCGTTCGCGGTTTTTTAGCTAGCGGTGATTACAACCAAGCTAGGTGGGTTCTTGCCATCAAACAAGATCAAGCCACGACTCGCTATAAAAGTTTTCCATTCTCAGATCGCATTAAAATTCAAAAAAGTTTATCCTTTGAAATGGAAGAAGATATTCCGTTTGATACCGAAAATTGCGTATTCGACGCGAAAGTAGTTTTCACACAGGGCCCCACTTCGGATGTTTTAGCTACTGCTGTACCGAAA
>JBEBIK010000289.1:0-3221 GCA_040080445.1 Pseudobdellovibrio sp. | reverse complement strand
AAAAAAACTAGAACGGGATGTCTTCGTTTTGGTTGAAAGTTGGCTCAGGACCGAAATCAGCGAAGTTAAAATCGCCGCCACCTTGAGATTGGTTAGTTGTCGTAGAAGAACCTGCGCTTGCAGAACTTTCAGCGCCAACAGATCCAAGGAATTGAACTGTGTTAGCTACGATTTCAGTTGAATACATTTTAACGCCATTTTTTTCGTAAGAGTTCGTTTGTAAGCGACCTTCTACATAGACTTGGCGACCTTTAGCTAAATATTTACCGCAGATTTCAGCAAGCTTGCCCCATACAACAATGCGGTGCCATTCAGTGCGTTCTTGTTTTTGTCCATCTTTGCCAGTCCACGCTTCACTTGTTGCCACGTTTAAACGTGTAACTGTAGTGCCTTGACCGATGGCTTTCATTTCAGGATCCTGACCTAAACGGCCAATAATAATAACTTTGTTAACTCCAGACATATGCTCTCCCTCTTATGTTCTTTAATGTTTTCTAATCTGGTGACTAATGAGTCAATCAGCGAATCTGATTTGCTTCAAGATTGTGCAATACAGAGTCCCATCTATTGAGCAAATAGCGTAAAGAAGAGAGTTTTTGATGTCTGAGAATCGGATTACTTCATCGGAGTGAATTGCGGAGGCATACCCATTTCGGCGGCATAAACCTTAAACTTGTAATTACTAACGGCTCCCGAATCGACTTTATAACCATCTAAGAAAGACAAAAACAATTTCGCTTTGTCTTTAAAGCTAGGCTTAGCTTTGATGTCGAGAGTGATATTGTAAGCTCCAATAACAGGAGTTACTTGTCCGTTGATGTTTTGAAAACTAACGGAAAGATCGCCTTTGATATCGCCGTAAAGTTCGTCTTGAGTGCTGCCAAGTTTACCAGTTTCAATAGTAAATTTTCCGTTTGATAATCTGCCTTTAAGTTCCACCTTAGACATTTTGATTTCAGGTAAAGCAATTTGACCGAAGTCATTGAGTGGTACAAATGTAGAGGCCAACTCAAATTTCATAATTGTAAGATTTAAATCCACTTCAGGTTGCTCAGTCATAGTCAAATCTGCAACAGCTTGCGACGTGAGACTTAGTTGGCCTTTAATGGGTAAACTGATGTTAGCCACTTCACGGGCTTCGTTGAGGCTTATGTTATTAGCGTTGATATCAATTTTAGATTTATCGACACCATTAGCAGAAGAGGTCGGGTGGATCGAAATTTCAAGATCACCTTTTAAAAAACCTTTGGCGCTAATTGTGCCACCTGGTTTTTTGGCAATCAATGCGGCAATCGAAGGTCTGAGCGAAAGCTCTTCGCTCGTCAGTGAAGAAATTTGCGGTGTTTCTACATAAACTTTTTCGAGAGATATAGAGGTGGTGAGTGGATTTAAATGCATTTTGTCGAATTGAACAAAAACGCGATTGTTAGTTAATTTTGAAACTTGTGATGAAATCAAATCGTTAAGATCACTCAGCGGAAAAAGTAGAACTAAGAAAGCAATAGTCATAGAGAACGTGAGTACAATTTTCCATTTATGCTTAATTAGAAATCTAAAAAAGATAACTATACCATTCATCATTGATCCGAACCTCTATTGCCTTTTTTAGTTTCAGGCGTCTCGGGCGGCGCTTCAACTTGAGGTGCAGGAACTTTTAGTGAATAGAGTTTATAACTCACATCAAAATATCTTGTATCTTGAGAGTTGGCGGTAATTTGCATATCTTTCATTTTTACACTATCAGATATGCCAACTAAGCCTGAACCAATATCAACTATTTGTTTTAAGTTAAGCTTGGATAATTTTATTTGGAGAGCATGTGTTACTAAACTTTGAGGTATGAGTTTTCCTTCGGCGGTAATTTCTATTGAACCTAAATTTTGTTCTGGAGTTAACTCTGCGCGAGCAATAATAGACTCAACATTAGATCTCAATATTTCGTAGGTTGGAGGAGTGGCAATGCTTGGGGTAGCTGAAGACTCACGATAAGTTTTAAATAGATCGCGAATTAAGCTACGCTTTTCTTCAAATAGTGAAAGAGTCGATTGTGAATCTGATAAATTTGAAAGCGGAATAAATAAAAACATGAATAAAATAAGTAACACACCACCAGCTTGAACTAATTTTTGTCCAGAAGGGCTTAAGTTCTCATAACGATCTTGAGCTTGGGCATAGGCAGGAGATTCTTGAACCTGCTGTCCGATTTTGGCGCCGAGTGCTTTAAGTTGTTCTTTTAGATTGTCGAGTTGGCTCATTTAACTAAACCTCGATCTGCTTTGAATGAAAGATTAAAAGAAACACGATTAGGAACTATACTTAAATTAGAAGGCTGAGTATTGATCTGTCCGTCGATAGAGATGGCTTTTAGGTTTTGCGAAAGACTAGCCACATCTTTAGGGGAGCTTGCATATCCACTAATTTGCACATTGTCGTCTTTAACATTAAAACTCATAATATCTATTTTAACTTGTTCTTTGCCTGGAGCGGATTCGCTTACTTTTTTAAGCATATCTAGAGCTGAATTCATTTGCGCCACTTGTGCTACTAATTTTAATTCGCTAGCTTTTTTCTTATTTTCTTTAATATATTTTTTAAGGCCATTTTCGTTAGCTTGTTTTTTTGGTAATTTAGCTACGGCTTTGGCTTGAGTAATAACGGCTTCGTCGCCTTTTTCATTTAGTGCTGTGGCAAAATTACCGCGAAATGAAGTCCATACAAATAATACAAAAAGTGCGGCAATACCAACTTGCGCCACCACTCCCCATTGTTGCCAAAACACTTTAAGGCCATCGTGCTGTTTTGCAAATTCGCCTTTAAGTAAATTGGTTGCGGGGTTGCGAGGTTTTTTAAAAGCTTCAAGAGCAATAGCAACAGCTGTTGTAAAACGTGATTCGAGGTCGGCGGCTTGTTGCGGAGAAGACATGCCGCTAAATGAGCCTGCATAATTTTGTAATAAATAAACAGGGTTGCACGCGATCTCTAAATGCTGGGTTAGAAAGCCACCCAGGTTTGGAATAAGGCTTGCTCCACCAGTAAAGTGTAAAGCTGTTATAATTGCGCCATGTTCGCTCTCTAATTCAAAAACAGTCATTTGAATATCGCGAACAAGCTCTTTTAAATTTTTAGTGAGCAGGCTTGAAAACTGCGCCTGTTCAAAACTTGAATTTTCTTTATTTAAAAGAATCTGGGCATGAGTGTGCAACAAGCGCACAGCTTCGATA
>JBEBIK010000288.1:0-3238 GCA_040080445.1 Pseudobdellovibrio sp. | reverse complement strand
GAGCTTTTTGTCTTTTATTTAATAGCCTCATTTTTGAGCACCGTTGAAACTAAAAAAAAGAATCTTCTCAATTTAAAGCTAAATCTGAATAAAATATGGATAATCATTCTTAAATAGGTTTGAATTATAGCTATATGAATCGCAAACACGGTGAGAGCTTTTTAGACTATAAAAAGAGAATTATAGACAGTAAGTCTGCGAGTTTTTGCGGAGCTAAATGGTACAATGCTACTATTTGGTTAGGCTCTGGAATGACGACAAGTTGCCATCACCCTCCCGCGCATCCAATCGGATTAGAAGAAGTTAAGAATAATTATAAAGCCATACACAACACACCTCATAAAAAAGAAATGAGGCGCTTAATGCAGGTAGGAGAAAAACCTACTGAGTGTGAGTACTGTTGGAAAATTGAAGGAATTAATCCTAACAATATCAGCGACAGAGTTTTTAAAACTGAAATTTATAAAGATGAAGATTTGGCGAAAGCTTTTCTAGCTGACTACAGAGAAGATACAAATCTTAAAACATTAGAAATTGCTTTTGATCGTAATTGTAATTTTGCATGCAGCTATTGCAATGCGGCCTTCAGTACAAAATGGGCTGCTGATATCGTTAAGAATGGTGCTTATGTTAATCTCAAAAGTGACGGTGCTGGACATTTTACAACGGCAAAGAATGAAGCCGAACCTTTTAAACTGACTGAAGCAAATCCTTATATTGAGGCTTTTTGGGATTGGTGGCCTGAGCTTAGTAATACTTTACAAGAAATACGTATTACTGGCGGTGAGCCACTTCTAAATAAAAATACTTGGAAATTTTTTGAATACTTCGAGCAGCATCAAGACACAGGAAACATGATATTTGCTATTAATTCTAATCTTGGTGCAGATGACTCATTAATTAATAAACTTGTAGAAAAAAGCAAGTATGTTAAACGTTTGAAATTATTTACGAGCTGTGAAGCTACAGGCACGCATGCTGAGTATATTCGTGACGGTCTTAATTATGAAAAATGGAGAAATAATTTAAATAAAGTTTTATCAGAGGCGAAGTTAGAAGCCTGTAATATAATGATGACAATCAATGCGCTTTGTTTATTTTCGATTGTGGATTTTCTTAATCAAATATTAGAAATAAAATCTAAATACCCTACTGGCTATTTGAACATTTCAGTGAATATTTTGAGGTTTCCCAGTTTTCAAAGCGTGCTGACATTGCCATTAGAGATTCGAACCCAAAAGAGTATTGAAATCAAAAAATGGATAGAAGCCAATAAAACTAGTAAGTTTTTTTATGATTTTGAAATTGAAAGCTTGAGTCGTTTGGCCGAATATCTTTTAACGCCTGACAATAGCCCACATCATAAAACAAGCCCTCTATCTTTGCGCATGAATGATTTTAAATTGTTTTATGAGCAGTATGATGTTCGTCGATCGAAGAGTTTTGAAAAGACTTTTCCTGCTGACATAGTTGCTTGGTACAAGTCTTTATAGCTTTTTGACGGAGAAATATGTCTACCTATTGTGTGTTACCGTGGATTCATTTAGCGACTCATCCTCAAGGTGATGCGAGCCTTTGCTGTCGTGTAGATTACAAAGATGGACGGGGCATGTCTTATGATAATTTTTCAGAAGGTAAGTCTTTTTATAATCTAAACCGAAATTCTATTCAGCAAATTATAAACTCAGACTCTTTTAAAGAAGCACGACTGCAAATGTTAAATGGTGAGAGGCCATTGGCTTGTAGTGGTTGTTATAAAGATGAAGATCTTGGTCTTGTAAGTAAGCGTATGCGTGAAAACGAAATATTTAAATTAAATAGAGATGAGCTAGCAAAACTTACTGAAGCTAATGGAGAGATTCAGCCTAGAATTGAATATGCCGAATTAAGGCTTGGTAATTTATGTAATTTAAAATGTAGAACCTGTAATCCAAACTCAAGCAGTAAGTGGAGTGCGGACTATGGACCTATGCAAGATAGTTTAGGATTTGTACGTAAGTATGACTTGAAAGCTAATTTTAAATGGGCTGAAAGTGATATCTTCTGGAAGGAATTTTTAGCTAGTTCAAAAGATCTGAAGCAACTTTATATTAATGGCGGAGAGCCAACTCTTATTAAGCAACATTGGTTGTTTCTTGAAAGACTAGTGGAGTTGGGTCTAAGCACGAATATAGAAATTAAATATAATATCAATTCGACGTATTTACCGCACAATGCATTTACTATATTGAAAAATTTTAAATCTGTTTCCGTTGGGGTTTCTATTGACGATATTGAAAAACGAAACTCGTACATTCGTCATGGCTCTGATTGGAATGAGGTCATTAAGAACTTGTTATCTATTAGTGCTGCGGGCTTTCATGTCGCAATTGAGCAAACGGTGAGTGCGTACAACGTCTATTATTTAGATGAGATGGAAGCTTTTTGTACTAAAAATAATTTAGGTTATGGACTTAACTTTGTGTATGATCCTGAGTACTTATCCGTAAAATGCATACCTGAAAACGCCAAGATAAAAATTTTGAATAAGCTTTATAATAAGCTGAGTGACAAATGGTTCACCGAAGTTAAGGCGCATCTGTCTGAAAAAAGTAGTGATGAATTGTGGTATCAGTTTAATAAGTATAATGAGTATTTAGATAAAGTTAGAAATGAGAGTTTTCAAACTGCTTTCATCGAGTTTAGTGATATTTTGAATGACAATAAAATGAGCGGCATTTAGCATATTTTAAAGGCGTGTATGATTCGTATTTTTGCAAAAATTAAAAGTATATTCTACACTGAGAGCAGCAAGGTTGAGACTTTGGATAATGCAGATAGCGCTAAAGTTAATACCTCTCTTTGTGTGGTCCCGTGGACACATACATTTATTTCGCCGCAATCTGAAAGAAGACTTTGCTGTGCTTCACGCGAAAAAAGTTCTTTCGTACAGCAGTATATCGATCAGCCTGGCAAATCGGGCGTTAACTACGCTCCAAAAACATTAGACGAGCACTGGAACAGTGAATTCATGCGCAATGTGCGTTTGAAAATGTTGCGCGGAGAAAAGTTGAGTGAGTGCGAGGTTTGTCAGGACCAAGTTTTAAATCTATCGACTTATAAAGACTGGTTCAATAAAGCGCTTTTTCCGGAACTATTGAGTGAGCTACATAAGAATACGAAAGCCGACGGTTCAACAAAACTAAAGCCTATTTCTTACGACTATCGTGTTCATAATACATGTAACTTTAAATGTCGG